>JAOHEU010000004.1 GCA_028097645.1 Candidatus Pelagibacter sp.
GTTGCGTTAGACCCAAGAACTGTTGGTACACAAATGGATGACTCAATCATGCAAAAAAATTTAGCTGCACGAATTCTCATTAAGGACAAAAAATATCTTATATCAGTAAAATCTAAAGTATTAGATGGTAGAATTTTTTTAACAGGTGCAGTTGATAGACCTGAAGAAAAGTTATTATTAACAAAACTAGCTTGGGAGATAAAAGGCACAAGGTCAGTCCGTAATGATATTAAAATAAAAGAAGAATTTAATTTTAAGAGATCTGCAAAAGATATTTTAATAACATCACAATTTAGAACAGCTATTATTTTAAATAAAAATATTAAGGCAACTAATTATCAAATAGATACTTATAAGAAAAAAATTTATGTTTATGGAATTGCTTTAACTGCTGAAGAAAAAGATTTAGTAATCAGTGAAGCTAAAGAAATATTGGATGTCGAAGATGTTATCGCAAGTATTATTCTTGTAGAAGATCTGAGAATTCAAAAACAATAATTATTTTTTATAATCAATTACATCTGCAGAATAGGCAGCAATAGAGGCTAAATTAATAAGTTCTGATGTAGAGGATCTTAGAGGAGCTATCTCTATGGGCAACCCAAGCCCAATTAATAATGGACCAATAACCTTAGTATCTCCTAATATTTTCATCATTTTATAAGATATAGCAGCACTATGTTGACCAGGCATAACTAAAATATTTGCCTTACCAACAATTTTTGAAAAGGGATAAAGTTCTTCATATTCAGGATTTAGAGCAACATCTGGCTGCATATCTCCATCAAATTCAAAATCTACTTTTCTTTCTTTTAATATATCTACTGCATTTCTGATATGTTTTGTTCTACTTGTAAGAGGCTGGCCAAATGTAGAGTGAGAAACAAATGCTACCTTGGGATCAAAACCAAATAATCTTACTACTCTAGCTGTTGAAATTGCTATTTCAGCCATTTGTTCTGATGTTGGATATTCGTGAACACTGGTATCACCAACAAAAATAGTTTTACCTTTGTGGACAACCATATTGAGACCAAACATGATCTCACCGTCTCTAACATCAACTACTTGTTTTATTTTATCTAAAGAAGCACCAAACCGTCTTGTGTTTCCTGTGACAGCACCATCTGCATCACCACAGGCAACCATACTAGTAGCCCATATCACTCTATCGTTTCTTACAAGTCTATCACAATCTCTTTCTAGTAATCCTTGTTCTCTTTGTAATTTTTTAAATAAATGTTTTACATATTTTTTTCTTTTTTCTTCATCTTTTGAGTTTACTATTTCAATATCAAAATTTTCACTGTAACCAATATTTTTAATTTGTTCTTTTATTTTTTCTTCTTTTCCTACGAGAATTGGTATACCTAATTTAGAATTTTTAAATGCTATTGCAGCTTTAAGTGTGTTTTCATCTTCACCATCTGCAAATACTACTCTTTTTTGATTCTTTTTAATGTAAGAATTTATTCCTTGCATAATAGTTACAGTTGGATCTAATCTTTGCCTAAGTTGATCTTTGTATATCTCAAAGTCATTAATATTTTTTCTTGCGACTCCACTATCCATTGCAGCTTTTGCTACAGCGGCTGGAATAATACTTATTAATCTTGGATCAAATGTTGAAGGAATAATATATTCTTTACCATAATGTGGTCTTTCACCTCCCATAGCAGCTACAACCTCGTCTGGAACATCTTCTCTTGCAAGTTTTGCAATTGCTTGTGCGGCAGCAACTTTCATTTCTTCATTTATTGTTTTTGACCTAACATCAAGAGCGCCTCGAAAAATATAGGGAAAACCAATTAAGTTATTCACTTGATTTGGATAATCTGATCTTCCAGTTGCAACTATTGCATCATCTCTAACTTCGTTTATTTCTTCAGGGGTAATTTCTGGATCAGGATTTGCACAAGCAAAAATTATGGGATTTTTTGCCATCTTTTTTACAAATTCTTTTTTAAGAGCACCCTTAGCTGATAAACCAAGAAAAACATCCGCGCCATTTATTGCATCTTCAAGAGTCCGTAAATCAGTTTCAATTGCATACCTTGATTTCCATTGATCTATTCCATCAGGTCTTCCTTTGTAAATCACACCTTTTCTGTCCAACATAATAATATTCTCATTTGGGACACCTGAATTTTTAAACAACTCTGTACAAGCTTGAGCAGACGCACCAGCTCCATTAACAACTACTTTAATTTCTTCCATTGATTTACCACTTATGTCCAATGCGTTTATTAGTGCTGCAGTTGTAATAATAGCTGTCCCATGCTGATCATCGTGAAAGACAGGTATATCTAAAATTTCTTTTAATTTTTGCTCTATTATAAAGCAGTCGGGGGCAGCTATGTCTTCTAAATTTATTCCTCCAAAACTGGGAGCAAAGTTTTTAATTGATTTAACAATTTCATCTGCATCAGAACAATCTATCTCAAGATCAATGGAGTCAATATCAGCAAATCTTTTAAAAAGTACCGCCTTACCTTCCATTACAGGTTTTGACGCAAGTGCCCCTAAATTACCCATTCCCAATATTGCAGATCCATTACTTATAACAGCTACTAAATTCCCTTTACTTGTATAATCGTATGCAGTCTCTGGATTTTCACTAATCATTCTTACAGGAGCCGCAACACCAGGAGAATATGCCAAAGCAAGATCTCTCTTAGTGGTCATGTTTTTTGATGAAATGATCTCAATCTTTCCAGGTTTTTTATCTTTATGAAAATCTAGAGCCTCTTTATCTGTGTAGTGATCAATGTTAGTTTTTTTCATTTTTGATAATTAGGTATACAATTAGGGTAAAATTAAGACTAATATGATTTATGAACATAGTTAAGTCAACAGGCACATTTGGTTTTTTTACAATAATAAGCAGATTGCTTGGTTACTTAAGAGATATTCTAATAGCAATTTTCCTTGGTACGGGAATGTTGGCTGATGCTTTCTTTGTAGCGTTTAGAATTCCAAATACATTTAGAAGATTGTTTGCCGAAGGTACTTTTAATGCAGCGTTCGTTCCAAGTTATTCATCAGAAATAATTAAGGGAAAAAAACAATCAAATATATTTGCTAATGATGTTTTTAATCTATTATTTCTGGGATTATTATTTTTGACAATTGTAATTGAGATTTTTATGCCAGCATTTGTTTCAATTATTGCCCCAGGATTTGTAGGTGATTTTGAAAAAATGGAGTTAGCAACAAATTTAACCAGGATTACATTTCCTTTCTTATTTTTTATTTGTTTAGCATCATTTTTTTCTGCAATTCTAAATTCACATAATAAGTTTGCAGCTGCAGCTGCAACCCCAATAATTTTAAATATTGTTTTAATTTTGATATTAATTTTTTCTAAATCTTTGGGAGATCAATTAGTTTACTATTTATCTTATGGAGTGTCTTTAGCTGGTTTTTTACAGCTAATATTTTTATATAAATATGTATCAAAATATTACTCACTTAAGTTTAACTTTAAATTAAAAGTAAGTGATAAAGTTAAGTTTTTTTTTAAGAAACTTTTACCAAGTATTTTTTCTTCTGGAGTTACTCAAATTAATATTTTAATCGGGACAATAATTGCATCATTTCAAGCAAGTGCAGTTTCTTATTTATATTATGCGGATAGAATTTATCAAATTAACTTAGCTATAGCTGGTATTGCAATTGGAGTTGTTATACTTCCACAACTTTCAAAACATATCCAATCTAAAAAAAAGAATAAGATTTTACTTATACAAAACAAGGCTCTTGAATTAAGTTTATTTTTGAGTCTGCCAGCAACTATTGCTTTAATTATTGGATCAGAACAAATTATTTCAGCTTTATTTGGATATGGGTCTTTTAATGAAAATTCAGTGAATAACTCAAGTCTAGCTTTGTATTATTTTGCATTAGGACTGCCCGCTTTTGCTTTAATAAAAGTTTTTTCAAGTTTTTTCTTTGCAAATAATGATACCAAAACTCCATTTTATATTTCTTTGATTTCTGTATTACTTAATATTTTTATTAGTATTTATTATTTTAGCGAAGTTGGATTTATAATAATTCCAATAGCAACCTCTATCTCTTCATGGTTTAATTCAATGTTGTTATTTGTTTTTTTAAAAAAACAAAAATTATTTTATTTTAATCAAATATTTTTTATCAAATTTATTAAAATAGTTTTTGCTTCAATTCTAATGGGTTTATTTTTTAATTTTTTATTAAATTTTTTTCAAAATGAACTAGCATTTAATCAATCAATCAAATCTTTATACTTGGTTTTATCTGCAATATTAGGATTATTATTTTATTTAATTGTGTGTTATTTCATCAAAGCTTTTCAAATGAATGATATTAAATTAAGGTATTAATCTATGAGTAAAAAAATATTTTCTGGTGTTCAGCCTACAGGCAATCTCCATCTAGGAAATTATTTAGGAGCCATAAAAAATTTTGTGGACTTAAATAATGATACCGAAAATGAGTGTATATTTTGTGTTGTAGATTTACATGCTATCACTGTCAAACAAGATCCTAAGGAGTTAAGGAGCAATATTCAAGAAACAGTAGCCACATTTATTGCTAGTGGGATAGATCCCAAAAAAAGTATAATTTTTAATCAATCAAAGGTGCCAGCTCATGCTGAAGGAGCATGGATACTGAGTTGTGTTGCTAGAATGGGGTGGCTAAATAGAATGACCCAATTTAAGGAAAAAGCAGGAAAAGATAAAGAAAAAGCAAGTGTTGGTCTTTATTCTTACCCAGTTCTTATGGCAGCAGACATTCTTCTTTATGATGCAACCCATGTTCCTGTGGGAGATGATCAAAAACAACATTTAGAGCTATGCAGAGACATTGCTCAAAAGTTTAATACTGATTTTGAAATTGAAAATTTTTTACAGGTTCCAGAGCCTTTAATCCAAAAAGAATTTTCAAGAATTATGAGCCTTAAAGATGGTTCAAAGAAAATGAGTAAATCAGAATTGTCAGATTTAAGTAGAATAAATTTAACTGATGATAAGGATCTGATTATAAATAAAATTAAAAAAGCAAAAACAGATCCATTACCAATGCCTAATACACCAAAAGAACTTGATGAAAGATTAGAAGCAAAAAATCTTTTAGGTATATATTCAAGCCTAACAAACTCTACTTTACAAAAAAGTGTAGAAAATTTTGCAGGTAAAAATTTCTCAGAATTTAAACAAAAATTATCCGAAGCTCTCGTTGATAAGATTCAACCTATTTCAGCAGAGATCAAAAAATTATTAGATGACAAATCATATTTGGACAATACTCTTCTAGAAGGAGTTGAAAGAGCCAATACAATAGCCTCAAAAAAGATCAAAAGAATTAAAGAAATAGTAGGTTTTTAGATAAAATTTATTAACAAGTTTTAATTTTTTAAATATTCACTATATATAATTCATGTTCGTTCAAACAGAAGTAACACCAAACCCTAATTCACTTAAGTTTCTACCTGGAAAAAAAGTGTCTAATAGTGGACCATATGAAATTACCAATAAAGATGAAACCCAAAATGCATTAGTTAGAAATTTATTATCTATAAATGGAGTAGAAGGAATTTTTTTAGGAGAAGATTTTATTTCCATCAATAAAAAGGAAATAATAAAATGGGATGAAATAAAACATATAGTAATTTCATTTATTAATGATTTTTATTCTGAAGGAAATGAATTTGTTATAGATGAAAGTTTAGAAGAGCAAAATTTAAATCTAGATGATCTTGAGCAAAAAATAGTTAAAATTTTAGATGAAAAAATAAGACCAGCAGTAGCTAGAGATGGTGGGGACATTAAATTTAAAGAATTTAAAGATGGAGTAGTTAAAGTTCAATTACAAGGAAGTTGCTCTGGATGTCCAAGTTCTACAATGACATTAAAGCAAGGAGTTCAAAACCTTTTATGTCATTATTTACCTGAAGTAAAAGAAGTTGTTGCAATTTAGAAATATGAAAAATAATCAAGATTTATTTGAAAAAAGAAGTAAAAATAATTTATTAAAAATTTTTTTAAGTAGTTTTTTAACAATTTCTTTTTTCTATATCGCTCCAATATTTATTAATTTTGCTGATAAAAATTTTTATACAAAAGAGTATACAAATAATTCTAAAAAGATTTTGGCTTATACACTTAATAAAGAAGATAAAAATAAAAAAGAAAATGAAATTTTAAATGAAGAAGAAGTTCTAGTTGATATCTACAGCTTAAATAATAGTGAGACGGAGGCAGTTTATTTAAGTGCAGCTTCAATAAATAAATTATTTAAAGAAACTGATTACAATCTTAATGACGTAAGACAAAAGAAATTAGTTAAACCAGTTGCACTAACATTGTTGCCTACCGAATTAAAGATGATTAAAAATAGTAAGAAAAGGAAAGAATTCTTTATACAAATTGTTTTGCCTTTAATTATAAAAGAAAACAACATTATTAAAAAAGATAGAAGAATACTTTTTAATATTATTAACAAAAGCAATAACACAACTGTAGAATTAAATTGGCTCGAAAAAAAATATAAACAATACGGTGTAAAATCTAAAGATTTATCAACATTAAAAATAAGAATGGATGAAATACCAGTGTCTCTAGCAATTGCTCAAGCAGCAAAAGAAACAGGCTGGGGAACTTCTAGATTTGCTCAAGAGGGTAATGCTTTATTTGGACAATGGACTTGGTCTGGAGAAGGTCTAAAACCAAAAGAGGCAGAAGAGGGAGCAGATCATAAAGTTATGAAATTCAACATTCTACAAGCATCTGTGAGAGCCTACCAAAGAAATTTAAACACTCATCCAACTTATAAAGATTTAAGAAAAGCTAGGGCGGAATTTAGAGACTCTAATAAACCTCTAGATAGTTTAGAACTTTCTAATTATCTAAATAAATACGCGGAAACAGGAAATCAATATGTTGAAGTTTTGCAGCAAATAATAAAACAAAATAAACTTAAAGATTTTGATGATGCTAAATTATTACCTTCAAGTTCTGATTTAGAGAGTCTTATTTAATTTTTCTCAATAGGAAATTGAACACCAAACCATCGCCATTTTCCATTGTCATTTAATGAACAATTAATTCTACCTCTTCTTGGAACGAATGGGCCTCTAAAATCTATTGTTAATGTATTATCGTTTAAAGTTGTATTAGATCTTTTCCAAATATCCAATTCATTCGAATAACAATTGATATTATTTAAATTAGTTTGTTCACTAAAAAACTTAACTTGAAAATTAGGAGGATTATTTTCTAGAGATAATTTTTTTTCTAGAGGAAGTAATTTTTCATATTCTAGTGGAAATGAATTAATAATAGAATTAAATCTTTTTAACTCTCCATAATTTTCATTAATTGGAAATCTAGGTAGTTCAAATTTATCTTTATTTAAATCAATCACACCCGAGTGTTGGCCAAAAGCAAAATCAAAATTTTGAGAAATATAATCTCTCATGAATTTTGAATATTCGCCAAAAGGATAAGAAAATAAATTTGGTATGTATCCTAAATTTTTTAAGAATATTTCATTTGCTTTTTCTATATCTGAGATAAAAAAATTATCATCTTTGTCAATAAGATACCCATGGGAATGCGAGTGGTGACCTATTATAGCGAATTCTTCAGCCTCAACTTCTTTAATTTGTTGCCAAGTCATATATCCTCTTTTTCCAACAGGCTCTGTTGAAACAAACAAAATAAAAGGAATCTTATTTTGTTTTAAAAATGGCCACGCCTCAAGATAGAAAGATAAAAAAGCATCGTCAATCGTTATAAGAATTTCTTTATTTATTTTTGGTGAACTAAAATTTTCCTCAAAATTTTTTGGATTAGAAAAAGTATAATTTGAGTTTTTTATTATTTTCATCTGTTCTTTAAAAACATCCATTTGAACGTTGGTAGAGGGGTATTTATTTTCATTAAAACGATGATACATTAATGATAAAATACCTTCGTCCCCGGAATAGTGTTTGATATTATTTTCATCTGAAATAGAATTTGAGCTTAAAAACAGAATAAAAATGAACAAACTTATTATAGATGCTGCCAGTGAAAAAATTTTTCTAATGATCATCTCTAATGGTAGTATTTATAATATTACTCATGAGAATACTAAAATTAATTATGAAAAATTAACCGTAATTATTAATGATTTTCTCTCATCAAAAAATATTAAAATTGCTGATATTGGTGCGATTTATATTAATCAAGGATCAGGTAGCTTTGCTGGTATAAGAAACTCAATGTCAGTTGTTAAAGCTTTTAATGTGGCAAAAAATATTGACTATTACTGTTATAATTTAGACGATTTTAAAGATGAAAAAGACTTGAGGCATGAAAATATCCCTAATTTATGTAAAAAATACAAAATTAAAAAAAATTTGATTAATCCTATTTATTTAAGTTAAAATTAATTATGTCAGAAACTATTGAGGAAAAATGTTTATTAAAAGGTGTAAAATTAACTGATCAACGTAAAGTGATTGCACAAGTTATGTCACAATCATCTGATCATCCTGATGTAGATGAATTGTATAATAGAGTTTCTAAAATTGACTCAAAGATAAGCATTGCAACCGTTTACAGAACTGTAAAATTATTTGAAGAGTCAGGTATACTTGCTAAGCATGAGTTTAAAGGTGGCAAAGCAAGATATGAAGAATTAAACGAAGGTCATCATGATCATTTAATAGATGTTAAGTCAGGTGAAATTATTGAATTTGTAGACGAAGAAATTGAAAAACTTCAAAAAAAAGTAGCGGAGAAATATGGCTATAAACTGGTAGACCATAAGTTAGAATTATATGGAGTTAAAAAAAAATAACTGTGAGAATCGAAACTATCAAACCATTTGGACCATCCATCGCGAAGATTACTATCCCGTCCGAAATTATATCTGGAATGAATAAATATGTTGAGGAGGTTATTGAAGATGAAAAAAAATCAAATGATCTTAATTATGGTAATCAATTAGCAGGAAATGTTCAGCAAGAATTTCTGTTGGATATAGAATTTATGAAAAAAATTAATTGGGGTGAATTTCTTGGAAAAGCATGTCAAGAATGGATTAATAAAGAACATAATATTTCTATAAAAAAATTTGATATAATTTCATCATGGATTGTTCGTCAATTCGAAAACGAGTATAATCCTATTCATTATCATGATGGCCATATCTCAGGAGTCGGTTATTTAAAAGTTCCAGATGATATGGGACAAACAATTCAAAAAAATAAAAGTGTGCAACATAATGGTAAATTAATATTGGTAGACGGATCCAAGAAATTTTTATGTAACCCAACATATATAATAACTCCAAAGGTTGGAGATTTTTACCTTTTCCCAAGTTATATGATGCACACTGTTTACCCTTTTTCTAAAACTTTAGAGGAGAGAAGATCCGTTTCTTTTAATGCGAAAATCGATGATGACTCTGCAGCGCTTAGATAAGAAAAAAGATAAAAAAATTTTTATAAAGACATTCGGTTGTCAAATGAATGAATATGACTCGAATAGAATATATGACTCAGTAAAAAAAATTGGTTATGAAAAAACAGAAAATTATGAAGATGCTAATTGCTATCTTTTAAATACATGTCATATACGAGATAAAGCTAAAGAAAAAGTTTACCATGAGATCGGAAGAGTAAAAAAAATTTTCAGATCAAAAAGAAAGCCATTAGTGATTATTGTGGGGTGTGTCGCTCAAGCAGAAAATCAGGAAATGCTTAAAAGAGAACCATACATCGACCTTGTTATTGGACCACAAGCATACCATAAAATTAATGAGACAATTTTAAATCATATTGAAAATAATAAAAAAACAGAGGAAATAGAGTTTGATGCTATTTCAAAATTTGAATATTTTAATAAAATTAAAAATAATTCTGGAAAAACTTCTTCATTTTTAACTATCCAAGAAGGTTGTGATAAGTTTTGCCATTTTTGTGTAGTGCCATACACAAGAGGCCCAGAATATTCTAGACCATTTAAACAAATCTTAGATGAGGCTAAATATTTAATAGATTCTGGTACACAAGAATTAATTTTACTTGGACAAAATGTGAATGCTTACAGTAATGAAAAGTATAAATTATCAGATTTAATATTAGAGATCGAAAAATATTCTGACATTAAAAGGATTAGATATACAACATCTCACCCAAAAGATATGTCAGACGACTTAATCGAAGTTTATAAATATTCAAAAAAACTTATGCCACTAGTTCATTTACCAGTTCAAAGTGGGTCTAACAAAGTTTTAGAGCTAATGAATAGAAAACATACAATAAATGAATATTATAAAATACACGACCGTTTAAAAGAAATTAATCAGAATATTCAATTTTCTAGTGATTTTATAATAGGTTATCCGGGAGAAGAAGATATCGATTTTAATGCTACTTTTGAACTTATTCAAAAAATTAAATTTATAAATTCCTATTCTTTTATTTTTAGTCCAAGACCAGGAACAGTTGCAGCAAATTTAAAATTGACTGACAGAAAAATTTCTATGGATAGATTAGAAAAAATTCAAAGCCAGCTATATGAAAATCAGATGCAGGTGAATAAATCTTTTGAAGATAAAACAATTAATGTTTTGGTTGAGAATTTTACAGATGATAAAACCCAAGTTTTTGGTCGATCTGAATATATGACATCTGTAATTTTTAATGGTAAAAAAGAAGATGTTGGAAAAATTGTACCAGTGAAAATTAATAAAAGTAATCGAACCACTTTGTTTGGTGAAAGAGATTTTAGTTCTAATCAAAAGGTAGCATAGCAATTGAGCAGTTTAATAAAAAAAAATAGTGATACTTCCCTAAAGTTTGTTTATTCTGACAATAATTCTTTAAGTGTTATTTTTCATGATAATGAACTCTTGATTGGTGTTGTAGGTGAGTTTAATAAAAATTTAAAAGAATTAGAAAAAATTACAGAAACAAGTTTATATTCTAGAGGTAATTCAATTCTTATTAAATCAAATGCTGAAAAAAATGAAATAGTTAAAAATGCAATAAAATTTTTAGCTAATCAATTTATTAATAATGGCAGTATTGAAAATAAGGATATACTTTCTTCGGTAGATAATTTTATGATTAACGAAAAAGTTAAAAATAATAATGTCACTGATATAATCAAGACTCCAAAAAAATCAATTATTCCAAGATCAGAAAAACAAAAAGATTATGTAAGGGCTTTGAGACAAAGCGACATAATAATTTCTGCGGGTCCAGCAGGAACTGGTAAAACATTTTTAGCGGTAGCTGTAGGCCTCACGATGTTATTAGAAAAAAAAATTGAGAGAATTATCTTATCTAGGCCAGCTGTTGAAGCAGGAGAAAGATTAGGATTTTTACCTGGTGACATGAAAGAAAAAGTTGATCCTTATTTAAGACCTTTATATGACTCATTGTATGATCTCTTTGATTTCGAAAAAATTCAAAGAATGATTGAAATTGGAGATATTGAAATAGCACCACTTGCTTTTATGAGAGGAAGAACTTTGAAAAATTCATTTGCAATATTAGATGAGTCGCAAAATGCAACAGATACACAAATTAAGATGTTTTTAACTAGAATAGGAGAAAATTCTAAAATAGTAGTTAATGGAGATCCAACACAAATTGATTTACCAAATAAAAATATGTCGGGTTTAGTAAGATCAAAAGAATTATTAGGTCATTTAAATGAAATATCAGTTGTTGATTTTGATCATTCAGATGTGGTTAGACATCCACTAGTTTCTAAAATAGTTAAAGCCTACTCAAAAAATGATTAGTATTGAAGTTTTCTCAGAAGAGAAAGCTTGGTCAAAAAAACTTAGAAAAAAAGAGCTTTTTTTCAAAGAAATTTGTAATTTCTTTCCTAGAAAATACCGATTTTCTAACAAGAAAATAACCCTTTCTTTACTTCTCTCTAACAATAAATCTATCAAAAAATTAAATAAGAATTTTAGAAATAAAAATAAGGCTACAGATATTCTTTCATTTCCTTTAGCAAAAAAAACATCAATAACTAAAAGTACTTATATTGGAGATATTATAATTAGTTATAATTTCATGAATAAACCTAAATCACAAAATATTAAAAACTTTAAAGAAAAAGTAGTTAAAACTTTTATTCATGGATATCTTCACTTGTTAGGTTTTGACCACATAAAAGATAAAGATTATAGAAGAATGATTGGTGAGGAAGAAAAAATATATAAATCTGTAATTTCAAAGATTAACTAGGTTGATAAAAAAAAGATACATCGAGATAGTTTTTTTAATAATTTTAGGTGCAGCCTCATCTTTAAGTTTACCTCCCTATAATTACTTAATAATAAATTTTTTTACCTTTAGTGCATTTTTTATATTCCTATTTAAAAAATCTAAAATTACTCAAAGTAAAAAACATTTCTTTATTTATGGGTGGCTATTTGGATTTGGTTATTTTTTATCAAGCTTGTATTGGATATCCATATCTTTAACATTTGATCAAAATTTTAAATTTTTAATTCCCATAGCTCTTATTTTAGTACCTTTATTTCTAGGAATTTTTTATGGATTAGCTACTCTTTGTTTTATAATTTCAAAGTCTAAAAAAGTAGCAAGCTCCTTTTTAGTTTTTTCATTATTTTTTGGGGTTTTTGAATTTATTAGAGGTTCAATTTTAACTGGTTTTCCTTGGAATTTAATAGCCTATAGTTTTGTTAATCATTTAGAAATATTAAGCATTACCACATTAATAGGAACCTACGGATTTAATTTATTTTGCATTTCATTGTTTACTACTCCTGCAATCTTTATTCTAAGAGAAACAAAAAAAGATATAGCTGTGTGTTTAGTTTTTCTAGTCATGCCATTTCTATTTTATTTATATGGATCATCTTATAAAGAAAGATTTAACTCATCAGATACTATAAATTATGAATATAAAGTAAGAGCCATAGGTTCAAATATAAGTCTAGATAGATTTTATTCAAATATTGATCCAGTTTCTGTAATAAATGAATTGATCGATATAAGTCAGCCTAATAAAGATGATAAAACAATATTTGTTTGGCCTGAGGGAATTCTACCTGATGTTTCTCAAAAAGAATTAATTGAATTTAAGTGGTTATTTGAGGATACCTTTAATACAAATCATTTATTATTCATTGGAATTAATAGTCAAAAAACAAACAAAAAAAAAATTGATTATTTCAATTCCTTATCAATTTATGATCATAATTTAGAAATATTAAATTTTTACAACAAGATTAATCTGGTCCCATTTGGTGAATTTTTACCTTTTGAAAATATTCTAAAAAAATTTGGTTTAAGTGTAATTACAAATAACTATCAATCATTTTCTAATGGTGAAGATAGAAAAATTATAGATATAAAAAGAGATGATTTTTCCTTAAAAATATTACCATTAATTTGTTATGAAATTATATATTCAGGTAAAATATTTAATAACTCAAATTTTGATTTAATGGTGAATATCTCTGAAGATGGTTGGTTTGGCAATTCGATAGGACCCAAACAACATTTTTCTCATAGTATTTTTAGAGCAGTTGAAAGTGGTAAGTATTTATTACGTTCAGCAAATAATGGTATTGCAGCTATTGTTAATCCCCTAGGTGTTGTTGAGCAAAAAGTTGAATATGGCCAGTCAGGCTATATAGATTTTAAAAAAGCTAAAAAAACAAAACCAACATTATTTTCTAAATATGGAAATAAAATTTTTATAATATTAATTTTACTATATATTTTTTTGATATTTTCATTTAATAGATTTAAAAATGAGTAATTTAAAAAATTTTCTTTTTACAAGTGAGTCAGTATCCGAGGGTCATCCGGATAAAGTTTCAGATAGAATCTCTGATATGGTGGTTGATAGTTATCTATCTGGAGATCCATTTTCAAGAGTTGCATGTGAAACACTAACAACAACAAACAAAGTAGTTTTAGCGGGAGAAGTTAGAGGACCTGAGATAAAAAAAGATGAATTAATTGAAAAAGTTAGAAACTGCATAAAAGATATTGGCTATGATCAGGAAGGTTTTACTTGGAGGGAAGCAACAAAAATAGAAAGCCATCTTCATTCGCAATCTGCTGACATTGCAATGGGTGTAGATTCATCTGGAAATAAAGATGAAGGAGCTGGAGACCAAGGTATTATGTTTGGATATGCTTGTAATGAAACTGATGTTTTAATGCCAGCACCTATTCATTACTCTCATAAAATTTTAAGATTAATGGCGGAGGATAGAAAGTCAGGAAAGTTAAAAAATATAGAACCAGACAGTAAGAGCCAAGTTACTTTTGAATACGTTGATGGAAAGCCTACAAAAGTAAAATCTGTGGTGATATCTTCTCAGCATTCTGCAGAAGTTAATCAAGCACAAGTTAGAGATTTATTAAGACCTTACATGCTGCAATCTATTCCATCAAATTTTCTTGAAGGTTTTAATGAAGAAGAGTTTTACGTTAATCCAACAGGTAATTTTGTTATTGGAGGTCCAGATGGAGACTGTGGGTTAACAGGAAGAAAAATTATTGTAGATACATATGGTGGCGCTGCACCTCATGGTGGTGGAGCTTTTTCTGGAAAAGATCCTACAAAAGTAGACAGGTCTGCAGCTTATGCAGCAAGATATATTGCAAAGAATGTTGTTGCTTCAAAAATTGCAGATAAGTGCTTAATTCAATTAGCTTATGCAATTGGTGTTTCTAAACCATTGTCAATTTATGTTGATTTATTTGATAACGATTTAGAAAAAAATAAATTTGTTGTAGATAAGATAAATGAAAATTTTGATCTAAGCCCTCGAGGTATTAGAGAGATGCTAAATTTAAATAAGCCAATATACGAGAAAACAGCTGCCTATGGGCATTTTGGAAGAACACCAGATGATAATGGCTCATTTTCTTGGGAAAAAACTGATAAAACTAGCCATTTTTCTAAATAGTTTCTGTTGAATTAAAAAAAAACTTTACTATATTGCCCTTACATTATTGAATTTACAAAATGGGCATTAGCCCATTTTTTTTTGGAGCAAACAAAAACATGTTAAATAAAAGAGCAGATAAATTAGAATTATTAAGAATAGCTGAAGCTGTAGCTTTAGAAAAATCTATCGACAAAGAACTAATCATTAGTTCAATGGAAACTGGAATTGCAAAAGCAGCAAAGTCAAAATTTGGTCAGGAAAATGAAATAAAAGTTTCAATTAATAGAGATAATGGTGACATTGAAATCTTTAGAAAATTGATTGTTGCTGAAAATCCAGAAAACTCTAATACAGAAATTAAACTTGAAGACGCAATTAATCTAAATGAAATTAACAAAGACAAAGCAGTTGGAGATGAGGTGTTACAACCTTTACCATCTTTTGACTTTGGAAGAATTGCAGCTCAAACGGCGAAACAAGTAATCAGTTTTAATGTAAGAGAAGCTGAGAGAGAAAGACAATACAATGACTTTATTGATAAAAAAGATACAATTTTAAGTGGTATTGTTAAAAGACTAGAATTTGGAAATGTTATTGCAGATCTTGGACGTACAGAAGCAATTATCCAAAAAAATGAAATGATACCAAGAGAAAATATTAAAGCTGGAGATAGAATTAAAGCTTATTGCTATGATGTAAGAAGAGAACCGAGAGGACAACAAATTTTCTTATCAAGAGCACACCCAAAGTTTATGGAAAAGCTTTTTGTTCAAGAAGTTCCAGAAATTTATGATGGATTGATTGAAATAAAATCTTCATCAAGGGATCCAGGTAGCAGAGCAAAAATTTGTGTTAAGGCAGTAGACACATCTCTTGATCCAGTTGGAGCTTGCGTAGGTATGAGAGGATCTAGAGTTCAAGCTGTTGTGAATGAATTACAAGGTGAAAAAATTGATATTGTAAATTGGTCTGAAGATCCAGCAATTTTGGTTTCAAATGCTTTATCACCAGCAGAAGTCCAAAGAGTAAATGTAGATTCAGAAAGAAAAAAATTAGACGTAATTTTAACTGAAGAAAATTTAAGTAAAGCGATTGGAAGAAGAGGTCAAAACGTAAGACTTGCAACTAAGTTATTAAATTATGAAATTAATATAATGACCGATGCAGAAGATTCAGAAAGAAGACAATCTGAATTTAAAGAAAAAACAGAAAATTTTGTAAAAAACTTAGAGTTAGATGAAACGTTGGGTCAATTACTAGTTGCGGAAGGATTTTCATCAATAGATGATATCAAAGATACTACTGCAGAAAGTTTAATGAAAATTGAAGGTATTGAAGAAGATACTGCAAAAGCGTTAATAGAAAGAGCAAAAGAATTTCATCAAAAGGATCAAGAAGATATTTCAGAAAGAATAAAAGAATTAGGTCTTCAAGATGCTTTGATAAATTTAAAAGGACTAACGCCTGGAATGTTAATGACTTTAGGTGATCAAAAAATTCTAACTTTAGAAGATTTTGCTGATTTAGCATCAGATGAGCTAACAGGTGGATTTGATATCGTTAAAGGTGAAAGAGTAAAAATCCAAGGTTACCTGGAAGATTTTGCTTTATCAAAAGAAGAAGCGGATGAACTGATTATGTCTGCGAGAAATATTGTCTACAAAGATTGAGTGATGAGCTATGGAAAAGAAAACAAAATTAACAATATCTGGCACAGCCAAAAAATCGTTCAAAAATATTGAGCTTGCAAAAACTCAAGGAAAAAATTCTGTAGTAATAGAAAAACAACCAAGCAAATTTCCAAGCAGAGGTGGATCGTCTAGACCTGGAGGCTTTAAGCCGAAAACGACCTCAACATTTAATAGAGGAGCTACCGTAAAACCCTCATTTGCACCTAAATTACCCCCAATAACAAATGACTTTGAGCGAAGAAAGTTGGCGGAGCAAAGAGCCACAAAAAGACTTAAAGGGGACAATGATAATAAAGATAAAAAAACTTTAAAAGCTGGAACCAAAAAAAGAGAATTAAAATTAACTGTCTCACGAGCTTTAAGTGATGAAATTGAAGCGAGAGAAAGAAGCTTAGCCTCTGTTAAGAGAGCAAGGCAAAAAGAGAATAAAAATTTAACCAAAGAAGAAGCTCAAGAAAATTTAAAACCAGTTAAACGAGATGTGAATATTCCAGAAGCTATTACTGTCAGAGAGCTTGCTAACAGAATGGCTGAACAATCGAGTAATGTTATTAAGTTTTTATTTGGAATGGGTGTAACAGTAACTATTAATCAAACATTAGCAGCTGACACTGCTGAATACTTAGTAAAAGAGTTTGGACATAATCCGATTAGAGAAGAAAAAGCTGAAGAAATAATTCAAAAGATTAAAGCTACAAGAGTAGAAAATTTAAAAAATAGACCACCAATCATAACCGTGATGGGTCACGTAGACCATGGTAAAACTTCAGTGCTAGATGTTTTAAGAAGTGCAAATGTTGTATCGGGAGAATTTGGTGGAATAACTCAACATATTGGAGCCTATCAAATAGAAAGCCAATCTAATAAATTAACTTTTATTGACACACCAGGTCACGCTGCATTTACAGAAATGAGAGCAAGAGGTTCTAAATTAACAGATGTGGTTGTATTAGTGGTAGCTGCTGATGATGGTGTTAAACCACAAACAGTAGAGTCTATAAAACACGCTAAAGCTGCAAATGTTCCGATAGTTGTAGCCATTAACAAATGTGATTTACCAGATGCAGATCCACAAAAAATTAAAAACCAATTACTAGAGCATGAGCTTATTGCTGAAGATTTATCAGGTGATACTTTAATGGTTGAAATCTCAGCAACAACTAAAATGAATTTAGATAAATTGGTTGAAGCAATTATTTTACAAGCTGAAATATTAGATTTAAAAACTGATTTCGAATCTAAGGCTACGGGAATTGTATTAGAATCTAAAATTGATGTTGGAAGAGGACCTGTTGCAACAATCATAGTAACTACTGGAACTTTAAAAAGAGGAGACTTTTTTGTAAGTGGTTTGAAATGGGGAAAAGTTAGAGCAATAATTGATGATAAAGGAAAAAATATCAACGAAGCGCCTCCATCAGCACCTGTTGAAATTTTAGGAATCAATGGCGCAGCAAAATCTGGAGACGATTTCATTGTTGTTGACAATGAAAAAGAGGCAAAAACTTTAAGTGAAAACAGAGCTCAAGAAAGTAAAGATGCTAAAAACCCATTAACATTTGCAACGCAAGACTCAGCTTTTTCAGATAATTCAGCTGAGGAATTAAATTTAATAATTAAATCCGATGTACATGGATCATCTGAAGCAATTAAAAATGCAATTGGTCAGATTAAACATGATGAAGTTAAACCAAAAATAATTTTAGCAGATATTGGAATGGTAACTGAAACAGATGTTACTTTAGCTAAAGCTTCCAATGCAGTTTTAATTGCATTCAATGTTAAGCCAAGTAAGGAAGCAAAAAAATTAGCAGAAAATGAAAAAATTAAAATCTCATCATATAATATTATTTATGAAGTTTTAGATTATATAAAACAAAAAATGTCAGGATTATTATCTCCCGATATTCAAGAAACAGTTACAGGTACTGCTCAAATTTTAGAAATTTTTAAAGTCTCAGGAGCTGGAAAAGTAGCAGGGTCAAAAGTGATGGAAGGTGAAATTACCACTACTTCAGACGTTAGAATAATAAGAGACGGAGCAATCATTTATACAGGAAAAGTTGGAACTCTATTTAGAGAAAAAAACCAAGTAAAACAGGTTAGTAACGGTCAAGAGTGTGGAATTACAGTAAAAGATTACATGGATTTCCAAAAAAACGACACAATAGAGGCATTTAGTGTAACATCTACTGAGAGAATGATTTAATGAGCGATAGAATTGGAAAGCCAATATCACAAAGACAGCTAAGGGTCGGAGAAATGATCAAGCAGTCTTTAAGCATGATTTTTATAAAAAATGAGGCTAAGGTCCCGAATTTAGAAACTAATACTATAACGGTTACTGAGGTAAGAATGAGCCAAGACTTGAAAATTGCTAAAGCATATGTGCTTCCATTGGGTGGCAAAAATGCAGAGGAAGTGATTGAAGTTTTAAAAAAATACTCATTTTTAATTAGAAAAATTTTATCACAAAAAGTGGTTATGAAATTTTTACCAAAATTACTCTTTAGAAAAGACGAATCTTTTGAGTATGCGGAAAAAATAGAAAACTTAATAAAACAAACAAATAAATAGGAAAAAAGAGGCATGAACAAAAAGGCACAAGAATTAGCAATGCACGAAAAAGATACTGGATCTTCAGAGGTGCAGATAGCTTTGCTAACAGAGAAAATTGAAACTCTCTCTACACACATTAAGCAATTCAAAAAAGACAAACATTCATCTGTTGGATTGTTGAGAGCGGTAAATAGAAGAAAGAAATTGTTAGAATACCTAAAGAATACAAAAATGGATTCTTACAAAAATGTACTGTCGAAATTGGGATTAAGAAAATAAAGATCAAGATAGATAGAACGGAATGGAACGAAACGAACGAAACGAAATGGAAATGAAATGTTTAAAGTATATAAGAAGGAAATAGAAGTAGCAGGAAAGAAGATAAGTTTAGAAACAGGTAAAGTAGCAAGACAGGCAGACGGAGCAATCATCGCTTCATGTGGTGAAACAGTTATTTTAGCAACAGTGGTAGGAGCAAAGAAAGTAAATCCGGATATGGATTATTTTCCATTATCAGTTAACTACCAAGAAAAATATTATGCAGGTGGAAAAATCCCTGGTGGATATTTTAAAAGAGAAGCAAGACCAACTGAAAGTGAAACATTAATATCAAGATTAATTGATAGACCTATCAGACCTTTGTTTCCAGACGCATTTAAAAATGAAGTGCAGTTATTACCAACAGTAATTTCATATGACAAAGAAAACCAACCAGATATTCTAGCAATCACTGCTTCTTCAGCAGCATTAGCTATTTCAGGAATGCCTTTTATGGGCCCTGTTGGAGCATCTAGAGTAGGTTTTGTTGATGGTAAATATATTTTAAACCCGTCAAAAGTAGAATTAGAAAACTCAAGTTTAGATTTAGTTGTAGCGGGTACCAAAGATGCCGTGCTTATGGTTGAGTCTGAAGCAAATGGTTTAACAGAAGAAGAAATGTTAAATGCAGTTAAGTTTGGACATAAAGGTTTTGTGCCAGTAATCGAAATGATCGAAGAGCTTGCAAAAGAATGTAGAAAACCTGAGTGGACTGTTGAGAAAAAAGATTTATCTGAAGTTAAACAAAAGCTTGAGGAAACTTTTACAGCAGATTTAACAAAGGCTTTTGCTACAAGAGATAAGCAAGATAGATCAAATCAGATTTCAGAAATTACGGATAAAGCTAAAAAGCTTTTTGAAGAAAATGAAAATTATTCTGATCTTGATGTTAACTCAGAGCTTAAAAACTTAGAGAAGAAAATTGTAAGAACTGATATTCTTAAAAACAAAAACAGAATTGATGGTAGAGGATTATCTGATGTAAGACCTATTGAATGTGAAGTTGGTGTTTTACCAAGAACTCATGGTTCTGCTTTGTTTACTAGAGGAGAAACACAAGCGATTGTAGTTGCCACCTTAGGTACATCTGATGATGAGCAAAGAATTGAAAGTTTAGATGGTCTTCAAAGAGAACGATTTATGCTTCACTACAATTTCCCTCCTTTTTCAGTGGGTGAAACTGGAAGAATTGGAACTGGAAGACGAGAAATTGGTCATGGTAAACTAGCATGGAGAGCAATTAACTCCTCACTACCTTCAAAAGAGGCGTTTCCATACACTTTTAGAATAGTATCAGAGATTACAGAGTCTAACGGCTCTTCTTCAATGGCTACTGTTTGCGGAACATCTCTAGCATTAATGGATGCTGGGGTTCCAATTAAAGAGCCAGTTGCTGGTATTGCAATGGGATTAATTAAAGAAGGTGAAGATTTTAGTGTCTTATCAGACATCTTAGGTGACGAAGATCACTTAGGAGATATGGACTTTAAAGTTGCTGGAACTAAAGATGGGATAACTTCTCTTCAAATGGATATTAAAATTACAGGTATTACATTTGAAATTATGGAGCAGGCATTAAGCCAAGCTAAAGATGGAAGAGTTCATATCTTAGGTGAAATGAATAAAGCATTATCAGCTTCAAGAGATGATGTTGGAAAACACACTCCAAAAATGGAACAAGTAACTGTTGATAAAAAAGACATTGCTGCTGTAATTGGAAAAGGTGGAGCAACGATTAGAGAGATCGTTGAAAAATCAGGTGCAAAAGTAGATGTAAATGATGAAGGTGTGGTAACAGTTGCTGCTCCTGATGAAGAGTCTAGAAACATCGCAATGCAAATGATTAAAGACATCACTGCAAAAGCTGAATTAAATAAAATTTATTCAGGTAAAGTAATGAAGATTATGGAATTTGGTGCATTTGTTAATTTTTTAGGAAAACAAGATGGCCTGGTTCATATCTCAGAGCTTGCAGATAAAAGAGTGGCTAAAGTAACTGACGTTGTCAAAGAAGGTGACGAAGTTAAAGTTAAAGTGATTGGTTTCGATAGAGGTAAAGTGAAACTTTCTATGAAACAAGCTGCTGAATAATTAATAGCTTTAATTAAAATTCTTAACCCCTGGAATGAAAGTTCTGGGGGTTTTTTATATAGAAGATAAACTAATTTTTTTTGTATATTTTTTCTTAGGAGAACTTTTGATTACTGCTTGACCACAACGCATTATGCCTCGTTTTTTATCAAAAGTCATTTTTGGTTCACCATACAATTTCCATCCGTTTGATAAGGCTTCCGTTACACGATGACAAAATTTTGATGTATCGTCGTCTGTGATAAATCTATAGCCTTTCATATGATTTTCCTAATAAACCCATTTTATTTTTAACTAAATTTAACTATATTTTAACTAATATTTTTAGGATCTGGCATCCCAACTTTGTTATATCCAGCATCTACGTAGTGAATTTCACCAGTAACACCATTTGCAAGATCACTTAGTAGATATAATGCTGAATTTCCAACATCATGGATATCTACGTTTCTTTTAAGGAAAGAATGGTCTTCATTCCATTTGTATAAGAATTTGGCGTCTCCAATAGCAGAAGCCGCTAATGTTTTAATAGGTCCTGCGCTTATAGCATTAACTCTCATACCTTTAGCACCTAAATCTCTTGCTAGATACTTAACACTAGACTCTAAAGCTGCCTTACATACTCCCATTACATTGTAGTTTGGAATAGCTTTGCTTGCTTCATAACTTAAGGTGATTAAACTTCCCCCTTCTTTCATTATTTTAGATGCTTCTTTTGCAACTTCAGTAAATGAGAAACATGAAATTAACATACTTCTTAAAAAGTTTTCTCTAGTAGTGTTTAAATATTCGCCAGATAATTCTGACTTATCTGAAAATGCAATTGCATGAACTACAAAATCAATTTCACCCCATTGAGATTTAACATCTTCAAATAATTTTGTTACATCTTCTTTTTTTTCAACATCACAGCTAAACGTAGTTTTTGAATTTAATTTTTCTGCTAAAGGAATTACTCTTTTTTTTAAAGCATCACCTAAATAAGTGAACGCAAGTTCAGCTCCAGCTTCTGCAAGTTTTTGTGAGATGCCCCAAGCGATAGATCTTTCATTGGCAACTCCCATGATTAAACCTTTTTTACCTTTCATCAAACTCATAATTTAAACCTTTTCAAAAATTAAAGCAGCGTTAGTTCCACCAAAACCAAAACTATTGGACATTACTGTATTTAAAGTTGCACCAGTTTCAGTTTTTGCAACTATTGGAAATTTTTTAGCCTCTTCATCCATCTCACTAATGTTTGCTGAGCCAGCAATAAAATTATTTTTCATCATGATTAAACAATAGATTGCTTCATGAACAGATGCAGCACCTAATGGATGGCCTGATAAAGATTTAGTTGAACTAATCTTTGGAATATTGTCTCCAAAAGTATTTTTAACAGCATTTAGTTCTGTAATATCTCCAACCGGAGTAGAAGTTCCGTGAGTATTGATGTAATCAATTTTGTTTTTAGCAGTAGACATAGCCATTTGCATACATCTTACAGCTCCTTCACCAGATGGAGCTACCATATCGTATCCATCTGAAGTTGCTCCATAACCAGTTAATTCCGCGTATATTTTAGCACCTCTAGCTTTAGCATGTTCGTATTCTTCAAGCACAAGCACTCCTGCACCACCAGCTATAACGAAACCATCTCTTGTTTTGTCATATGCTCTTGATGCTGTCTCAGGAACATCATTATATTTTGATGATAAAGCAGTCATAGCATCAAACATTGCCGTCATTGCCCAGTGTACTTCTTCACTTCCACCTGCAAACACAACATCCTGTTTACCCATTTGAATTAATTCCATTGAATTCCCAATGCAGTGTCCGCTTGTTGCACAAGCTGAACTCATTGTGTAATTGGTTCCTTTAATCTTAAACGGAACAGCAAGAGTAGCAGATGCCGTACTTGCCATTGTTCTTGGAACAATGAATGGTCCCATTAATTTTGGAGTTTTAGCTCTAGTTTTGTCAGCAGCTAAAATAACATTCTCAATTGAAGGTCCTCCTGAACCCATAACTATTCCAGTTTTAAAATTACTTACTTCTGTTTCTTCTAAACCAGAGTCCTCAATTGCTTCTTTCATTGCAATGTAATTGTAAGCTGAACCTGAACCCATAAATCTAATTGTCTTTCGATCAATATGATCTTCTAATTTTATATTTGGTTTGCCATGAACATGACTTTTAAGATTATGTTCTTTATATTCTTCAGCATAAGAAATTCCTGATTTTGAATTGACCAATGATTGATGAACTTCTTCTTGATTATTCCCCAAGCAAGAAACAATTCCTAGTCCTGTTATAACTACTCTTCTCATTATTTAAACAACCCCACTTTTAAACTTTCTGCTGAATATATTTTTTTATCATCTGCAAAAACTAACCCATTAGCCAAACCAACCGTTGTTCCTCCAGGTGACATAATTTTTTTCATATCAATTTCATACCTTACATTTTTGACACTCTTAATAACTTCACCAGTAAACTTTACCGTGCCAACTCCAAGAGCTCGTCCTTTACCCGGGTTTCCAAGCCATCCCAAATAAAACCCAACTAACTGCCACATCGCATCAAGACCTAGGCATCCTGGCATCACTGGATCTCCTTTAAAGTGACATTCAAAAAACCAAAGCTCATCTTTAATATCTAATTCAGCTTTTAATGAGCCTTTATTAAAAGAACCGTTGTTTTCGTTAATCTCAGTTATTCTATCAAACATAAGCATTGGAGGAAGGGGTAATTTGGCGTTTCCTGGACCAAAAAGCTTACCATTTCCGCATGTTATAAGATCATCATAGCTATAAGAGTTTTTTTTCATAAAATTTGAGTTCCCTTAATACTTGATTTAATGGTAATATAATATAATAAAACAGTATAATTTTGTTCTCAGTTTAGAACAATTATAAACAAAAATGACAAAAAACTGCAATTTTATTGATAAATTAAGAGAAGCTGGATTAAGACCAACTAAACAACGGGTTAAAATCTGCGAAGTTCTATTTAATAGAGAGAAAACATTTCATTTTACAATTAATGATCTAGCTAAAAAAATTTCTGAGGATTTGAATGAAAAAATATCTTTAGCTACGGTTTATAATACAGTTCATCATTTTGAAAAAAAAGGTTATCTAAAAGAGATAGCAATAAATAGCGATAAAAGCTATTTTGATACAAATACATCAGCCCACCATCATTTTTATGATGAAGACACTCATGAATTAATTGATTGTCATCAAAACGATATTGATTCTATTAATATTAAAAATAATGTTACTGGGAAAAAGGTAAAATCAGTCGAAGTTTTGATTAAAGTTGCGAGTGATAATCAAAATCAAAATTAATCTAATAAAATCAATAATTTAAATTATACATTATAATTATTCTAAACTATTGACTTTCAGTTTAAAGGCATTATATGTTCACCATCATTAAATTAAGGAGAAAAAAATGTCATTAAAAGGAACAAAGACAAAAGAAAATCTAGAAGCAGCATTTGCTGGCGAAAGCCAAGCAAATAGAAGATATCTTTACTTCGCTCAAAAAGCAGACATCGAAGGATACAATGATGTTGCATCAGTATTTAGATCAACAGCAGAAGGTGAAACAGGTCACGCGCATGGTCACCTAGAGTATTTAGAAGAAGTTGGTGATCCAGCCACTGGTTTACCAATTGGTGAAACTAAAGCTAACCTAGCATCAGCAGTACAAGGTGAAACACATGAATATACAGACATGTACCCTGGTATGGCAAAGACGGCTAGAGAAGAAGGATTTGAAGAAATTGCTGATTGGTTTGAAACTTTAGCAAAAGCTGAAAAATCTCACGCTGGTAAATTCCAAAAAACTTTAGAGTCTATTAGCTAACAAATTCTTTTAGTGGGCATTAAAATGCCCACTAAATATTCAAAATAAATTTCAATTAAAATTATGAGTAAAGAAGGAAGTTTAGACGCCCCTATTCGACATCCTATAGATTTTGAGCATCCAGATTTTTTAAATCCTGAAAAATTAGATGCTGAAATGAGAAGAGCATTTGATATCTGCCATGGTTGCAGAAGATGTTTTAATTTATGTGACTCTTTTCCAAAACTATTCGATATGATTGATGAGTCTGAAAATGAGGATGTTGAAAGTTTAAAAAGCGAACAATTTGAACCTGTTGTTGATGCATGTACTTTATGTGATATGTGTTTTATGACTAAATGTCCGTATGTACCTCCTCATGATTTTGATTTAGATTTCCCTCACTTAATGTTGAGATATAGAACGGCTCAAAAAAAATTAGGGAAATTACCAAGTGTGCCAACACAATTAGCCCAAATAGACAGAAACGCAAAAATTGGTGTTATGTTTTCAAAATTAGTTAATTGGGCTTCTAGCATTAAAAACAAATTTTTTAGAAAAATTTTAGAAATTGTTGCAGGAATTGATAAAAGAGTTCAACTACCAAAATATAATTCAGAAACATTTTCAAATTTTTTTAAAAAAAATAAAGATCAAATAAATTTTCAAACTCCAAATAAAGATAGAAAGGTTGTAATTTATACGACTTGCTTTGTGAATTTTAATAAAAAAAATACAGGAGTTGCAGCTTTAAAAGTTTTAAAAAAGAATGGAGTTGAGGTTCAAGAGGCTTATCCAGGATGTTGTGGTATGCCTTTTTTAGAACAAGCAGATCTGCCCAAAGTAGTTGAGCAAGCAAAGAAAGTATCTAAAGATTTATTAGAGTGGGTTGATAAAGGTTATAAAGTAATCACTCTAACAGCTAGCTGTGGTTTGATGTTAAAATTCGAATGGCCTTTGCTGCTACCTATAGATGAGAATATTAAAAGATTATCTTCGAATGTAATGGATATTGATGAGTATGTTGTTGATATAGCAAACAATGAAGGATTGGCTGAGGGATTACAAGAAATAGACGGTGGAGTTACAGTTCATAATGCATGTCACGCAAGAGCTCAAAATATGGGTATCAAATCAAGAGATATGTTAAAACTTATTCCAAACGTTAAGTTAGATGTTGTTGAAAGATGTGCTGGTCATGGAGGTACGTTTGGTGTGATGAAAGACACTCATGATTTAGCAAATAAAGTTGGAAGACCAACAGCTAGACAAATTAAGAATAAAAATAATAAGTACATGGCCTCAGATTGCCCATTAGCTGGTAAACATCTAAAGCAATTGGAAGTGGATACAAATATTTCTAATGATGAGGCGTTACATCCTATCGAATTAATGGCAAAAAGTTATAGATTATGATCATGCCAAGAGAAAAAAGAGAAATTCTAAAAGAAGACATCATGCCTTTAGATGTTTATACAAAAAACAGAAAAGAGCTTAGAAAAAATATTGTAAACTTTAAGAAAGATAGAAGAATTGTACTTGGCCCATACGCCACTTTTTATTTTGAAAGTTATGAAACAATGTTGGCTCAAGTTCAAGAGATGCTTTACATTGAAAAAGGTGGTGATGAACAATTAAAAGATGAATTGATAGCTTACAATCCTCTAATACCCAATGGAAAAGAACTTACAGCCACGTTAATGTTTGAAATTGATAACCCAGTTTCAAGAGCTGCGTTTCTAAGCAAAGTTGGAGGAATTGAAGAAAAAGTTTTTATTAAAATTGATGGTCAATCAATAAAAGCTATTCCCGAAGAAGATGTTGATAGAACTTCTGCAGAAGGTAAGGCTTCCTCAGTTCAATTTATTCATTTTAAGTTGAATGATGAACAAATCGAAAAATTCAAATCAGATGGTGTGGAAGTTGAGATTGGAATTGATCACACAGAATATTCACATACTACAAAGCTGAGTTCAGCAAATTTAAGCTCTTTAGCAGCTGATTTTAGTTAATTAAGCCCCAAATATCATTAGTTTTAATCCATCCCTCATAATCTTCAGATTTAATTTTACACCATTTCTCCTGACACTTATCGACAATTAATAGTCTTCCCTTTTCAATTTGGGCTATAGGTTTTGCAAATGAAGATGGTTTTTTAAACAAAACTTTATTTTGTAGTGCAATAACTGAATTATTTTTCTTTAATTGTGAAATATGTATCCAGCCACTATTGTTTTTTAAATCAATTATTCTTCTAAAATTTTCTTTTTTATCAATTTGTTTTAACGGCAAGTTAATCTTTTTATAAACAAATTTAATATCTGACTGAAAACTTGGGCCATAACGAACATTTACTTTGTTTTTTTTTAAGGAAACAAAAGTTTCTTCAGCTATGGAAGAAGATATAAAAATTGTTAGGCAAATTAGTGTGTAAATAATTTTATACATTAATTACATATACATTTTTTTCTTTTATCAAATTTTACTTTTCTAAAATTTAAATTTAACAAATCAAGAACTAAAATATATCCATTTAAATTTTTTCCAATATTTAAAATTTTTTTTAAAATTTCATTAGCCTGCATGGTGCCAATAATCCCAGCAATAGTGCCAAGTATTCCCTCATATTCACAGTTTAGAATGTCGTCAGAGATAGTTTCTTCTTGATAAAAACATCTTAAACAAGGATCTTTTTTATTACTAAAATCAAAAGTAAATATATGGCCATCAAACTTGCTTATAGCACCTGTTACTAAAAATTTTTTATATTTTAAACTTATATCGTTAATTAAAAATTTTGTTTCAAAATTATCTGAACCATCAATAATATAATCGTATTTTTTGATAATCTTTATAAATTTTTTTTTATCTAATCTGAAATTATGAATACTAATTTTAGTTTTAGAATTAATACTAACTAATTTTTTTTTGGCAGCTTTAACCTTTAATTTCCCTAAATCTTTCTCATCATACAGAGTTTGTCGATGGATATTAGAAAGACCAACTATATCGTGATCTACAATTCCTAGAGATCCAACCCCTGATCTGGTTAAAAATTCTGCAACAGGGCAACCTAATCCCCCCATACCAATTATTAGTACTCTTGAGTTTAAAATTTTTTTTTGACCTAAAATACCAATATCTTTTAAAATAATTTGTCTTGAAAACTTCTCGAGTTGATTTTTACTTAATTTTGAACTCATTTTCCAGTTGAGCCAAATCCACCTTCTCCTCTAACTGTTTCAGGTAAAGTATCTGTTTCTTCTAAATCCATCTTAATAACAGGAGCTAAAATCATTTGAGCAATTCTATCTTTATTATTTATTAAAAAATCAGTATCACCATGATTGTAAAGAATAACTTTAATCTCACCTCTATAATCACTGTCTACTGTTCCTGGAGTGTTCAATACACTAATATTGTTTTTAGCAGCTAAGCCAGATCTTGGTCTGATTTGAATTTCAAATTCACTAGGAAATGCAACAGAAATACCTGTTGGGACTAAACAAGAATTTTTTGGTTTTAGTGTTATTGCTTCATTTAAAAAAGCCATTAAATCCATACCTGATGCTCCGCTAGTTTTATATGCAGGCAACTCAACAGATGAGTCTAATTTTTTTATAAGAACTTTTGTCATTAATTTAATTGATTTATTATTCTATCAACTATTTCATCAGATATTTCAGATTTTTTTTTATAAGAAAGCTTTTCTTTTTTTTTGTCGCTGTAGTAAACGGTCACTTCATTGAAATCAGAACTAAAACCAATTTTTTTATTGGATACATCATTTGCAATGATCCAATCACAATTTTTAGTACTTAATTTTTTTTCAGCATTATTTTCAACGTTATCTGTTTCTGCCGCAAACCCTATAACAAGATCTGGTCTCATAGAATTATGGTTTGAAACATAACTCAATATATCTACATTTTTTTCTAAATTTAAATTAAGTGAATCTTGTTTTTTTATTTTATATTCGTATTTTTTATTAATTTTAAAATCAGCTACAGCTGCAGAAAAAACTGCTACATTAGCCGGCAAGTTTTTTTGAGTTTCTAGCAACATTTCATCTGCTGTTTCAACTTCGATAAGTTTTATATCAGCATCCATTGTTAAATTAGTTGGACCAGAAATAAGGGTGGTATCAAAACCTTTTTTAGATAAAGATTTAGCAATTTCATACCCTTGTTTACCACTAGATTTATTTGTAATAAATCTTACAGGATCAATATATTCATTTGTTGGACCAGCTGTAACTAATGCTTTTAGTTTTTTACTGTTTTTAAGATTTAAGAAATAATTATTTATTTCATTAGAAATTTTATTAGGCTCCGACATTTTCCCTTCCCCATATTCGCCACAAGCCATTTCCCCAATTTCTGGGCCAATAAGTTTATAGCCATAACTTACTAGTTTTTTTAAATTTTGTTTTGTAGATTGGTGCTCCCACATTCTAACATTCATTGCAGGTGCTAAATAAATTTCTTTATTTGATGCCAGTACTACAGTTGAAGCCAAATCATCAGTAGTTCCTTGAGCTAATTTTGAAATAGTGTTTGCTGTAGCCGGAGCAATTAAAATAATATCTGCCCATCTTGATAAAGCGATATGATCCATTTCTGTCTCGTTTTCAACACTAAATAGATCGCTGTAAACTTTGCCTTGTGAAAGAGATGCAACTGAAAGAGGAGTTATAAATTCTTTAGCACTATTGGTTAAAATAGTTTTTATTTGTGCACCATTTTTTTTAAAAAGCCTAATTGTTTCAAGACTTTTATAAGCAGATATCCCACCACAAATTATATAAAGAATTTTTTTGTCTTTCAGATTTTTCATTTGCCGAATTAAAATACCAATAACCCAATAATTACAAGAACTAATAAACCAATAATAGATTGGTTTCTAAAAGCTGTCATTTCAGATTTTTTATTATTTAAGGCTGTATAAGAATTTGAGTTTTGTGGAATTTGGCCACTAGCTAAAAATGTTAATGCTTGATTAGCTTTATCCATAATCTCGGGTAATTCTGGTAATTTTTTTAAAACTTCTGATGTGTTGTTTAAAGTATCCGTTATAGTATTTATTGGATCTTTTGTTTCTCTTAACCAATTCTCAAGCACAGGTTTAGATGTTGTCCATATATTTGTATTAGGATTTAATTTTCTTGCAACACCTTCAACTACCACCATAGTTTTTTGCAACATTAATAATTGAGGCTGAGTTTGCATATTAAATTTTTCAGTTACATCAAACAATTGTTTTAGTAACTTACCACCAGATATATCTTTGACTGCCTGTCCAAATATAGGCTCTCCTATTGATCTTAAAGCTTGAGCCAAATCATCAATTGGTACATTATTTGGAACCAATCCAGCTACCAAATGTACTTCTGCAACTTTTCTATAATCCCTCTGAATAAAACCATATAAAATTTCAGCTAAAAATCTCTTACTAACCTTATCTAATCTACCCATTATACCAAAATCAATAGGAGCTATTTGACCACTATTATCAATAAAGATATTTCCTTGATGCATATCTGCATGAAAAAAACCATCTCTTACAGCATGTCTTAAAAAATGTTGAATAATGTCTTCAGCAATTTTATTTGTATCTAAATTTCTATTTTTTAATTCTTCTGTCTCTCTTATGGATACCCCATCAATCCAATCAAGGGTCATCACATTTTCACTGGTAAAATTCCAATAAATTTGGGGAACTTTAAAACCAGCATCATTTTTAGTATTTTCTGCATATTCATTAGCTGCTGCTGCTTCAAATCTTAAATCCATTTCAAGATTTGTTATTTCTTTTAATAAAAAGACAACTTCTACAAGTTTTAATCTTTTTGTTTTTTTTACAAATGACTCAATAAAGAAAGCAAACAACATCATTGCATCAATTTCTTCATTAAATATTTTTTTGATATCTGGTCTTAGAATTTTAATTGCCACATCCTTAATAGTTCCATTATCATTAATTTTAGCCTTATGAACTTGAGCTATGGAGGCCGCTGCAACAGGTTCACTTAAATCTATTATTGAATTATATGTTTCTTCACCAAGATCTTTTTTGATTATTTCTTGTGCTTGGTTAATAGAAAAGGGTGGAAGACGATCTTGTAAATTTTCGAGTTTAGCTGATAGTTCTTCTCCAATAATATCAGGTCTAGTTGCTAAAAATTGTCCAAGCTTTATAAATGTCGTACCCATAGACTCTAAAGAACTAGACAATCTTTCTCCTTCATTTGTATTTAGTTTTTGCAGATTTTTTTTAGAAAACGAAATTGAGAGTAATTGAAATAATATTGTTATTGCAATGGGTGGTTTTTTAAATTTTGAAGCAATACTTAAAATGTCTGACTTTGCAACTTTTCTCCCTAATTTAAATAAGGTTATAAGTTTTTTGATCATTAATATTTCCATCCACTATGAATTGAAACAATCCCTCCAGAAAAGTTTCTGTAAGAGCAATTTTGAAATTTATTATCTTTCATCAATTGAATTAACTCTTCCTGGTTAATAAATTGCTCTATGCTTTTAATTAAATATTCATACGGTTCTTTTTCGCCAACTACAAATTGACCAATAATTGGAATTAATTTTGAATAATTTTTATATATAAAATCAAGATTTGAGTTTTGTATTTTAGAAAATTCTAAGCATAAGTATCTTCCACCTGGCTTTAAAACTCTGTATGCTTCAGAAAGAGCATTATTCAAATTTTTTGTATTTCTTAGTCCAAAACTAATAGTATAAAAATCAAATTTGTTATCTTCAAAAGGTAATTTTTCTGCAGGAGAAATAACCCAATTAATATTTTTGTAACTCGAGAGCTTTTGTTTGCCTTGGCTTATCATTCCCTTGTTGGGATCCACGCATGTAATTTTGCTATTTTTATTAGTACTGTCTAAATACAGCTTGCCAATGTCACCTGTTCCACAAGCTACATCAATTAAGTCTTTATCCAAAGATGGGTTCATCATATTTATAAGACTTTTTTTCCAAAATCTATGAACTCCGAGCGACATGAAATCATTCATCAGATCATATTTGCTGTAGACTTGATCAAATACACCTTCTACAAGGCCTTTTTTATTTTGAAGATATTGTTGCATAAAAAAAAATATATATTCAATATAGTGTGAAATGCCAGAATTACCAGAAGTAGAAATTGTAAGACAATCTCTTAACAAAAAGATTCAAGAAAAAAAGGTTAAAAAAGTAATAATAAGAAATAAAAATTTAAGACTAAAAATTCCATCAAATTTTAATACCTATTTTTTAAATAAAAAAATAATTAAAGTAGGTAGATTTTCAAAATATTTAATTATTTATTTACCAAAAGATAATTACTGTTTAATTCATCTTGGGATGTCAGGCACAATTCATATAGTCAAAAATAAATCTGCTAATAAATTTACAAATACTAGTTTTTATAATTCTCCTTTTTTACCAAAAAAGCATAATCATGTAGAATTAATTTTTGAAAATTTTAAGATTATTTACAATGACCCAAGAAGATTTGGTTTTTTTCAACTTATAAAAAATAATACAGATCTAGTTAAAAGATTTAGCCACTTAGGACCTGAGCCTTTTGATAAGAATTTTAATTTAAACTATGTATTTGATTTTTTTAAAGATAAAAATAAGGATATAAAAAATTTTTTACTTGATCAAAAATTTGTTTCTGGAATTGGAAATATTTACGCTAGTGAAATTTTATTCTTGAGCAAAATTAATCCATTTAAAAAAGTAAAATTATTAAGTAAAAAAGAATGTCAAAAGATAATAACCAATAGTAGAAAAATTTTGTTAAAAGCGATCAGTAAGGGTGGGTCAAGTATTAGAGATTTTAAAGATACATCTGGATCTAAGGGTGGATTTCAGAATGAATTCAAAGTTTATCAGCAGGAAGGATTGCGATGTAAAAATAGAGGATGTTCTGATTTCATAAGAAAAAAAATAATCTCTAATAGATCAACTTTTTTTTGTGATTCCTGTCAAAAATAGCCAATTATTTTATTGACCACCATAAATTCTCAAGCTATACCCCTGCGGATATGGCAAACACAAAATCAGCAATTAAGAGAATTAGAAGAATTTCTAAACAAACTGCAGTTAATAAAGCAAGAAAAAGCAGATTTAGAAATGCTCTTAAAAAAATGAACCTTTTAATTGATGACAAGAAGAAAGATGAAGCTTTAAAATTCTTGCCAAAATTGAATTCAGAACTGATGAAGATTGCAAAAACTGGAATTATTAAGAAGCAAAATGCCTCAAGAAATGTGTCTAGAATAACAAAAAAAATTTCTGCAATTTAAATTACAACGTCTTAAGCGATCATTAATAAACAACCTAGAGTATTCACATCATATATTAAAATTTTATTTTTATTTTACCATATCTAGATTTGGTAAATAAAAATTATTTTTTGATTCAATCTATAAACGATTCAATCTGTGTTTGATTCAAAATAAAATTTTTGTAAAAAAAATTAAATTAAATTTATTTTAAATATAAAACTAAATCTACAATCATAGATTTTATTTTTTTTCGAAAAAAAATATTAAGTTGTTGCAAATTTTTTTAATTAGTTCTAACTGAGATTTCCCCAAACGTTATGAATAAATCTACAAATATAAACAATTTAAATAGTTTTAAGTCTGAAAACTTTGATTGGAAATTAGTTCAATCTGAAATGAAAAATAAGCTAGGACAGGATGTTTATGAAAGTTGGCTTAAAAAAATTACTTTTGTAGATGAGTTTAACAACTATTTATTATTATCTGTTCCAACAAGATTTATTAGAGACTGGATTACTTCAAGATATTTAGATCAAATTTTACAAATTATACGTTTATATAAAAAAGATATTATTAGAATTGAATTTAAAATCGATGACAAAAATATAAATCAAAATTTAGAAAATATGAATACTAGTGAAAAAATACCTGACATAAACGAAAATGTTTCGTTCATTAAAGACTCTTATCTTCAATATAATCGAATAGATCCAAATAAACGGTTTGATAATTTTATAACTGGAACCAGTAACAAGCTTGCTTATGAAGCGTCATTAAAAGTTTCTGAAAACATATCTCATTATAATCCGCTTTACATTTATGGCGGTGTTGGAATGGGTAAGACTCACCTTTTAAATTCAATTGGAATTGAACTTAAAAAAAATAACAAGGTGATGTTTATATCAGCAGAGCGATTTATGTATCAATTTGTAAAATCGATTAAAGCTAATGATATGGTTAAGTTTAAAGAGTATTTTAGAAATACAGATATTTTACTAATCGACGACATTCAGTTTATAAGTGGTAAAGAAGCAATGCAGGAAGAATTTTTCCATACATTCAATGCATTATTAGATAAAGGTTCTCAAATAATTGTATCAGCCGACAGAGCTCCGAATAAATTATCTAGAATTCAAGATAGAATTAAATCTAGATTTTCTGGTGGTTTAGTAGTCGATATTCAAAAACCAGATCTTGAGCTTAGAAAAAAAATTGTTGAAAAGAAAACTGAAGAGTTAAATAATCTGTATGCAGATCAATTGCATGTATCAAAAGAGATACAAGATTTTATTAGTACAGAAATTACAGCAAGTATTAGAGAGTTAGTTGGGGCGATCAATAGAGTAGTTTCATTCTCTAGAATCTACAACAAAGTTCCAAATTTGTCTGAAACAAAGGTTGTTTTAAAGGACTTATTAAATTTAGCTGAAAATAAAGTAACAATAGATTTGATTCAAACTACAGTTTGTAAATTTTTTAAGATCAGTAAAAATGAAATGTTATCTTCAAGAAGATCTAGATATTTAGTCAGACCTAGACAAACTGCTATATATTTAACTAAAATTTTAACCTCTAAATCTTTACCTGAAATTGGAAGAGAGTTTTCAAATAGAGATCACACAACTATAATTCACTCAGTTAAGACTATTGAGAAAATTAAAGAAAAAGACTCAGAAATGGTAGATAATATTAATAAACTTAAAAATCAGATATTATATAATAATAAAGATAATGAAATTTAACGTAAACCAACAAGACCTACAACAAGCACTAAATTATTGTCAAGGTGTCATTGAAAAAAGAAGCACACTTCCAATATTGTCTAATATTTTATTAGATGCAAGTAATTCTAAATTAACAATAACAGCTACAGATTTGGACTTAATATTTATTCACCAGTTAAACAATGTTGAAGTTATGGAAGAAGGTAGAACAACAACGACCTCTTCAATTATGTATGACATAATAAGAAAATTTTCTTCAGGTAAAAAAATAAATTTATCTTTGACAGATATTAGTAAATTACAAGTCGAATCTGAAAAATCTATTTTTAATTTAAACTGTATTAGTGCATCAGAGTTTCCTCTTACAGATGAAAATTTTAATCAAAATGAATTTGTCATTAAATCTAAGCAGCTTTTAAAATTATTAAATAAATGTAAATTTTCAGTTTCTAATGATGAAACAAGACATTATCTAAGCGGAATTTATTTTCATCAAACTGAAGTTGAAGATAAAAATCATTTAACTGCTGTTGCAACTGATAGCCACCGAATGTCTATTTCAAAAATAAGATTAGATGAAAAAATTGATTTTGAACCAATTATATTACCAAAAAAAACTATTTTTCAACTATGTTCACTTCTAGAAAACTATGATGGAGACGTTAAAGTATCTAATATCAAATCAAAAATTAAATTTGAGTTAAATAATAGTGTTTTAATTTCAAAACTTATTGATGGAAAATTTCCTAACTATATTCAAGTAATACCAAAAAATAATCAAAAAAAATTAGAAATAGATTTAAAATTATTTTTAAATTCTGTTGATAGAGTAGCTTCAGTTTCTTTAGATAAAAAAGATGGAGTAAAATTTAATTTATCAAAAGATACATTGAACCTCTCAGTTAACAATACTAATAGCGGTGATGGTAAAGAGACATTAAATGTAAAATTTGATCACGATTTAGAAATAAGCTTTAATTCAAGATACTTAATTGATGTCGCTTCACAATTAGATGGAGAAAAAGTTGAGATATTTTTTAATGACACTGGCTCACCAGCCTTAATTAAAGATCCAGGAGATTTTGATAGTATATTTGTAGTGATGCCGATGAAAGGTTAATTTAATAAATCAAGTTCCTTATAAATATTATTTTCTAAAATTTTAATAAATTCTTCTTTAGAGTAACCAGCTATTATAGGTTGTAAGATTGAAATAGTTATTGTTTGATTAATATTCTTTTGACCTTTTTTGGGCCAAACATAACCAGAGTTTATTGCAACTGGCTGACAAGAAATTTTTAACTCTTCGTAAATTCTTGATGCACCTTTTTTAAAAGGAGGTCTTTCATCTGGCAAAACTCTTGTACCCTGTGGAAAGATTATCAAAGGTCTATCAGATTTTTTATTTATTTTTGATATATCTTCAAAAAACCCCAAGTTATCTTTGGTAACTTTATTTCTTTTTATTGATATTGATCCAATTTTCTTCAGATACCAACCAAAAATTGGAATTAAAAGTAGTTCTTTCTTTAAAATAAAAACTGGTGAATTAAATATAGTTTGAAGATAAAACGTTTCAAACATAGATTGATGAGATGCTGCAATAAAAAACTTTTCATTATTTAAAATATTTTCTCTACCTTTAATTATTATTTTTGTATTTAAAAAGAATTTTAGACAAAAACTTGTCCAATAACCCATGAGTTTGCCACCAAATAATACGACTTTTCGAGGAAAGAAAAAAGCAGGTAAAAAAATTAATGAAATAATTATTATTCCAGTAAAAAAGAAAATTGAAAATATAAAGTTTCTAATCATTGTTATCAAAAGCTACACCAAGTCTTTGTGCTTTTGTCTTTTTTTAATAACTTTAATTTTTGATCCTTTTATCAATAGCTCCGTTGGTTTAGGTCTTAAATTATAATTTGAACTTAGGGACATTCCATATGCACCAACATCACACATCACAATAATGTCTTTTTCTTTTAATCTTTGAAATTTGCTCAATGATGTAAATTTATCTGTGCTTTCACAGATAGGACCAACAAATTCATATGTTTTTTTTGAAATTTGATTTGTCTTGATTGAGGGTAATGTTTTGTGATGGGCTCCATATAAGGCTGGTCTCATCAAATCGTTCATAGCTGCATCCAATATAATAAAATCTTTTTTATCGTTTTCTTTGATATAAATAACTTTAGAAATTAAAAAACCAATATTTCCAACTATAGACCTTCCAGGCTCAAAAATTATTTTTGAGTCATGTTTTTTTAAAAATTTTTTAATCGCAACATTATATTTACTATAATTTAATTTTTTACATTTATCATTGTAAGCGATTCCCATCCCACCACCTAAATCAATAAATTTAAATTTATGTTTAGTTTTGGTAATGATTTTATCAACTACATTAAGCATTTTTTCATAAGGCTTATGGTCCAATATTTGACTTCCAATATGAACGCTTAAACATTCTAAACTAATATTTTGAGAGTTTTTGCAATAGTTAATTAGTTCTAAAAATGTTTTTTCATTCACACCAAATTTATTTTCTTTTTTACCAGTTGAAATTTGACTTAGAGTTTTTGCGTCTGTATTAGGATTTAGTCTGATACCAATTTGCACTTTCTTCTTTTTTATTCTAGCTATTCTATCAATTTCTTTTATTTCACTTTTTGACTCTGCATTTATTAATAATATTTTCTTATCAATTGCATAACTTATTTCATCTGATGTTTTGCCTACACCTGAAAAGACAATTTTTTTTGGGTTAATGCCAGCCTTAAGAGCCATCATAAGCTCTCCCATAGACACAACGTCTGCCCCTAAACCAAATTTTTGAATCTCTTTAATTAAATTTACATTTGTATTTGATTTAATTGCAAAACAAATTAAGGGTGAAAAAGATTTAAAATTATTTTTAAAATTATTGATATTTTTTTTTAACTCAAAATAAGAGTAACAATAAGATGGGGTACCACATTTTTTAGCAATATCCTCTATTTTTACTTTATCAATTGTTAGTTTTTTTTTGATGTATTTCATTCTTCTATTTTAAAAAATTCACTACATTTTTCTTCTTGATTGTACTTGGGACAATTTTTTTTGCCACATGATATGGTCATTAATAAAAGTAATATTATTAAGATTAAGTTTTTTATCATTTTCACTTTTTATATTTCATTATCATTTTTTTGATATTATCAAAAGCTGTTCCTCCATAAGATTTTTTTGAATTTACAGAATTCTTTAAATCAAACACTTTTAAAACGTCGTTAGTTAATTTTGGTTCAATTTTTTTTAATTCTTCTAAGCTTAGTTCATTGAGCTTCTTTTTCTTTTTTTCAGCTAAATTAACAACAGACGCTGTTTTTTGATAAGCTTTTCTGAAAGACATTGTGTGATTCTTGACAAGATAGTCTGCTAAATCTGTTGCAGTAATATAGCCATAGTTTGCAAGCTCAATCATTTTTTTTTTGTTAGGGCTAGAATTCTTTAATATTTCATCAAAAATTTTAAGACAATTGATCAAAGTATCATTAGATTTAAATACAATTTCTTTGTCATCTTGAAGATCTTTAAAGTAAGATAGCGGTAGACCTTTCAAAATTGTAAGCATTGAAAATAAATTTCCATAACTACTTCCAGATTTTCCTCTCAAATATTCTAATAAATCAGGGTTTTTCTTTTGAGGCATTATTGATGACCCAGTTACAATTTTGTCTGAGAGGTTAATTAAATTGAAACCATCTGAACTCCAGATAATAAGCTCTTCTGCAATTCTTGAAATATGCATTGAACAAACAGAAACACTATATAAAAAATCTAAAACAAAATCTCTATCAGAGACAGTATCAATTGAATTGTTTGTTGGCTTTTTAAATCCAAGTTTTTTACTAGTATAATTCCTATCTATATTAAAAGAAGTTCCAGTGAGCGCAGCTACTCCCAAGGGATTTTCATCTAAGCTTTCCAAATTGTTTGTGAATCTCTTTTTGTCTCTATTAAACATTTCAACATAAGCCATTAAATAATGAGCAAATGAAATAGCTTGAGCATTTTTGAGGTGTGTAAAACCAGGCATAATAGTGTCAATATTTTTTTCTGCTAATTTTAATGTACTTTTAATTACTTTATCTAAATTAAGATTTATTTCTTTAGTTGAAGATTTTATCCAAATTTTAAAGTCTGTTATTACCTGGTCATTTCTAGATCTTGCTGTGTGAACATAACCTGCTTCTTCACCAATTATTTGAAAAAGTCTTTTTTCTATGTTCATATGAATATCTTCATATTTTTTATTGAACTCAAATTTTTTATTTGAAATTTCTTTTTCTATCTTTGTAAGACCGTAAATAATTTTATTTTTAATTTTAAAAGATATTATTTTTTGTTTGAACAACATTTCTACATGAGCAATAGAACCCTGAATATCTTCCTTGTAAAGTCGTTTATCTATATCAATTGAATTTCCAACTTTTTGAAATAAAGATGATGCCTTTTTCTTTATGCGAGTATTCCAGATTGCTTGGTTGTTTTTATTTTTTGCCATGATATTTAATTATAACTATTTAACATGAGATTTTTAATATTATTTATTTTTTTGACAACTAATGTCTTTGCTAATGATGTATCTGAAATAAAAAATATTGTCATTCATAAAGACCCAAAAGTCTATGATAACGTAATCTTTTTAGATAAAAATGATAAAAAAATTAATATTAAAGAATTTAATGGAAATTTACTTCTATTAAATTTTTGGGCAACTTGGTGTGAACCATGTAAAGAAGAGATGCCATCATTAGATAGACTTCAAGTAAATCATAATTTGAGTAATTTAAAAATTTTTGCAATCAATATATCTCAAGAAAGTAAAAAAAAAGTTGATAGTTTTTTTGAAGATTTGAATATTAAAAACTTTGACCCATATTTTGATGCACCGACAACTCTAGCAAAAACATTTTCTCTGCGTGGAGTTCCAACTTCAATTCTTATTGATAAAGATGGAAAAGAGTTTGCAAGAATTATGGGCTCAATAGACTTTAATGATCAAATATTCATAAATTGGTTAAAAACTTATAATTAGTTTTTAAAAAAATAAGCAAACCCTATTAAAACTAGTATTGCTACAAATTGTAGAAGCACTCTTAGTTGCATTAGTTTATTGGAATATTTTTTGCTGGTTTCTCCCCCTTTAAAAAGAGTCCCAATTCCTAAAATTAAAACAATTCCTACTGCTAACAAAAGAACTATAGAAAGGATTTTAACAAATATTCCTGAAATCATGTAAATACTGTAGATTGTTTTAGAAAAATAAAAACCATAATTAATTAACTATGACATTTTGCCTAGATTCAATAATAACTAAGCCTGAAGAAGGAAAAGAAATAAAGTATGCTATTATTTTGCTTCATGGATATGGTGGTGATGGGAAAGATATAAGTATGTTAACCTTAAACTGGAAAAGGCATATGCCAAACACAGTTTTTATTTGTCCTAATGGACATGAGACTTGCCCTATAAATCCATCAGGATTTCAATGGTTTGATCTTACCAAAGATGATACTGATTATATACTTGATCAATCAATTAAGGCTGAGGAAAAAATTAAATTATTTATTAATGAGATCAAGCAAGAATTTAACCTAAAAAATAATCAGATATGTTTATCAGGTTTTAGCCAAGGTTGTATGATGTCATTAAATGTTGGATTAACATCTGAAGAAAAATTTTCATGTATTGTGGGATTTTCTGGAAAAATAATTAATCAAAATAATTTAAAAACAAGAATTAAAAATTCTACTGATACTTTATTGATTCATGGTGACGCAGATCAAGTTGTACCCTCAACACATCTTTTAGAAGCAAAAGATTTTTTAATTAGAAACAATGTTGATGTTGAAACACTTTTGATAAAAAATTGTGACCATCATATTCCTGTGGAAGCTTCAAGCACAGCTCTTAATTATATTTTAAAAAAAAATTAACATTCCTTATTATTGATAAAATTGTTTAAGTAAGTTAAAAATACTTAATGAATAATTTTATTGAACAAAATGTTTCATTAGAAAAGTGTCCAGCGTTAGTTCTTAATGCTGATTATAGACCATTAAGCTATTATCCTTTATCTTTATGGTCATGGCAGGATACAGTAAAATCAGTTTTTTTAGATAGGGTGATAATTGTAAGCAATTATGACAGAGTTATAAGAAGTCCCTCGTTTGATATGCAATTACCAAGTGTTATTGCATTGAAAGATTATATAATTCCACAAACAAGGCCTAGCTTTACAAGATTTAATGTTTTTTTGAGAGACAAGTTTTCTTGCCAATATTGTGGAAGTGGTGAGGAACTAACTTTTGATCATTTGTTGCCTAGATCAAAAGGTGGCGAAACTAATTGGGATAATGTTGTAACAGCATGTTCTGCTTGCAATGTAAAAAAAGGTGGTAAATTATTAAAAAACTCAGATATGAAACTTAATCAATATCCTTACCGTCCCTCAACTGAAGATCTGCATAAAAATGGTAAAAATTTTCCACCTAATTATTTACATAAAAGCTGGATGGATTATTTATACTGGGATGTTGAGTTAGAAGCCTAGATTTTTTCAGAAATATTTATTGCAATTTTTGAACCTGTCTTAATAATTTTATCTAATAAAAAGTAAGGACCTTTTTTTGTAGCCCCTTCATCGTAAGCTATATCTTTATGATTTATCTCATCTTGTCTAAATTTTGTAATCTTCTTTTTTAAATCTTTTTCGCTAATATCAAGTTGATTAATTTGATTTAAATAATGTTTATCTATAACCTCTTCAACAGAAGCAGTGCACAGCATAGCAGCTTTTTTTCCCAATAATGTAGAACCGAACCCTAAGCCAACACCTAATAAATCCCATAATGGTAAAAATTTTGTTGGTTGAATATTTCTTTTTTTAATTTCATTTTCAAAAAATTCACAATGTTCCTTTTCATGCTCTTTCATGTCTTCAATAGTTTTTTTAAGATTTTCATCTTTTACAAAAGTATTTAAAGCTAATAGCTGCCCTTCATAAATCTTGATTGCTCCTCGCTCCCCAGCGTGGTCAACTCTTATAAATTCTTCAACTTTTTTTTTATTAATTTTTGTCATAATTAAAATAAATTTTTCCAGCACTAAATGTAATTAGTGCAGATATTAAAATATTGTAGCTTGTAAGTGATAATCCAAACATTTTAAATGTTACATCTTTGCAGCTAACACTTTTTTCTTGTAATTGCTTTAAAATTTCTTCTTTAGATAATAAATTTGATCCACTTTTTAGGTCACAAACTAACGACTCTTGAATAAAACCTTGTTCAATACCTAAGTGATATAGCGATAATGCAGTGCCAAATAAAAATATAATTGTTAGAAAAAGTATAAATAATTTTTCAAATTCAATAAATTTATAATTTAGTAAAATTACTATTATTGCTAAAAAATATGGGATTCTCTCTAATATACAAAGATTACAAGGTTGATGACCGAGAATATATTCTATAAAGAATGCAGATATTAAAGCAACAATACTGATTAAAAGAATAAGCTTTATTAATAAATTTTTACTGTTTTTAACCATTAAATTTTAAAACTAAATATACAAATACGAATATTATAACTATAAAAATTCCTATAACAGTAAACCATTTTGATCCATGTTTGTTCATATATTTGCTAAATAATTCTCCAAATTTATAGGATAAAAATGCAACAATAAAAAATCTAAGGCTTCTTGAAATAAAACTAATAATTATAAAAACTGGAAGATTGAAAGCAATTAAGCCACTTGCTATAGTGAAAGCTTTGTAGGGCAAAGGTGTGAAGCCTGCTAAAAAAAGTATACTTAACCAAGCAATAAAGCCATTTCCTTCAGACATATTTAGTTTTAAATTTTTAACCTTATCTTCATAATTATAAAATTCGATAACATACAATGCAAAATCAGAAAACAGGTAGCCAATTAAATATCCTAAAATACCTCCTAAAACTGAAAATATAGATGCTATTAAAAATATTTTAATAAACTCTTTTTTTTTAGCAATTACCATTGGAATGATCATTGCATCTGGTGGTATTGGAAAAAATGAACTTTCAATAAATGATACAAGCCCTAAATAGAAATTTGAACTTTTATGTGCAGCTAGATTTAAACATTTTTTGTAAAGTGTTTGAAACATTTTTTGGTTTTAATATAAATTTAGTTCTTATACTATTTAAATATAATTAATTAAATAGAAGGGGCGAATGGCGGAACTGGTAGACGCGCACGACTCAAAATCGTGTTTCGCAAGAAGTGAGAGTTCGATTCTCTCTTCGCCCACCATAAAACTATGAATTTAGATAAATTAAACAACCTAATAGAATTGTTTTCTCATCAAGCAGAAAAGCAAAATAAAGAAAGCATTTTTTTACAATGGCTAAATCCAAATAATAAAAAATCATATACATGGGAGGAAACACAAAAAAATGTTTTAAAATTATCAAAAATTATTAGAGAAAATATAAAAGAAGGTGACAGATGTCTTTTAGTTTCAGAAAACAGACCAGAATGGTTTGTTTCAGATATGGCAATAATGTTATCAGGTGGAATTACTGTTCCTGCTTACACCACATATACAGAGGATGATTATAAATATTTAATTGAAGATTGTGAACCTAGCTTAATTATAGTCTCAAACAATGAGCTGCTTAAAAAATTAAATAATATAATTAATGAAAAAAAATTTATTAAAAAAGTCATAACATTAGATGAAGTTAATAACGTAATTCATGATTTGGATATAATTAATAAAGATAAATATCTTGATTTTAATTTCATATTAAAAAGTGATTTATTAGCTGAAGATAAAATTCAAAATGAAAAATTAAAAAGAACTTCTCCTGCTTGTATAATTTATACATCTGGAACTGGAGGAAATCCTAAAGGAGTAATCTTAAGTCATGGTGGAATTTTAAATAATCTTGTAGGAGCATGTGAAATTATGAAACCATTATTTAGCTCTAGACCTGTATTTTTGACCTGGCTTCCTCTATCCCATTCCTATGAACATTGTGTGCAATTTGCCCAGATAGCTGTAGGAGCAAAGGTATTTTATGCAGAAAAAATAGAAAAACTTTTAGAAAATATATCTGAAGCAAAACCAACAATTATGACAGCTGTTCCAAGATTTTATCAAAATCTTTATAACAAAATAAATATCAATTTAAAAAAACAAACTGGTTTTAAAGCAAAACTAATAGAAGAAACTCTACGGCTGGGTAAGAAAAAATTATTAAATCAAAAAATGACTTTTTCTGAAAAATTACTTAATTTGATGGTTGAAACATTAGTTCGAAAAAAAATAAAAAAACAGTTTGGAGGAAATTTAAAAGCTTTTGTTTCTGGTGGAGGTGCATTGGATCAAGAAATAGGAGAATTTTTGAATTCAGTTGGACTACCTACTCTACAAGGATATGGTTTAACTGAAACATCTCCGGTTGTAAGTTGTAACCCCATTCACAAGATAAAAGTAGAAACTGTTGGTCCACCTTTTAAAGGAAACCAAGTTAAAATAGCTGAAGATGGTGAAATTTTGGTTAAAGGTGAAAATGTAATGTTAGGATATTGGAACAAAAAAGAAGAGACTGATAAAGTAATTGTTAATGGTTGGCTTCACACAGGAGATATTGGAGAAATAGATCCAGTTGATGGTTATTTAAAAATTACTGATAGAAAAAAAGATATCATCGTGAGCGCTGGTGGTGATAATATTTCACCAGCCAAAATTGAAAATATGATTACAAATGAACCTGAAATTGATCAATGTATGGTTTATGGTGATAAAAAAAATTATTTGGTTGCTTTAGTAGTTCCTAGTAAAGATTTTTTACACGAAAAAGAAAAAATTAATAATGCAATTGAAAAAATAAATAAAAAATTAACTTTATTAGAAAAAATAAAAAAAATTCAATTAATAGATGAAAATTTTTCTATAGAAAATGGTTTAATGACTCCAACAATGAAAGTAAAAAGAAAAAAAGTTACAGAAAAA
>JAOHEU010000040.1 GCA_028097645.1 Candidatus Pelagibacter sp.
GAATTTTAACTGATTATGGTTTTGAGGGCCATCCTTTAAGAAAAGATTTTCCTCTTACTGGTCATTCAGAGGTTAGATATAGCGAAGATCAAAAGAAAGTTATTAGTGAGCCTGTTAAATTGGAACAAAATTATAGAAATTTTGATTACGAAAGTCCTTGGGAGGGAACAAAATATATCAAGGAAGAAATAGATAATAATGACAAAAAAAATTAAAAATCTTAATTTAAATTTCGGACCTCAACACCCAGCTGCTCATGGTGTGTTAAGATTGATTTTGGAGCTTGATGGTGAAGTTGTTGAAAAAGCTGACCCGCATATAGGTTTGCTTCATAGAGGTACAGAAAAATTAATTGAAAACAAAACTTATATGCAAGCAGTACCTTATTTTGATAGATTAGATTATGTTGCACCTATGAACCAAGAGCATGCATTTGCTCTAGCAGTTGAAAAAATATTAGATATCGATGTACCAATTAGAGCTCAATATATAAGAGTAATTTTTTGTGAGATAGGTAGAATTTTAAGTCATATTTTAAATGTTACTACACAAGCACTTGATGTAGGTGCACTTACGCCTTCATTATGGGGGTTTGAAGAAAGAGAAACATTGATGACTTTTTATGAAAGAGCCTCAGGATCACGACTTCATGCAAATTATTTTAGAGCAGGAGGTGTTCATCAAGATCTACCTCATGGTTTAGAAAATGATATTGGAAAATTTTGTGAAACATTCCCAAAAATTATTGACGATCTTGAAAGTTTATTAACTGACAATAGAATTTTTAAACAAAGAAATGTTGATATAGGAATTGTATCAAAACAAGATGCATTAGATTATTCTTTTTCCGGTGTTATGGTTAGAGGCTCTGGTATTGCTTGGGATTTAAGAAAATCACAACCATATGATTGCTATGATCAACTTGATTTTAAAATTCCTGTTGGAAAAAATGGAGATTGTTATGATCGATATTTATGCAGAATTGAAGAAATGAAAGAGAGTGTTTCTATAATCAAACAATGTCTCTCAAAAATGGAAAAAGGCCCAATTAAATCTTTAGATGGAAAAATAAGCCCACCACCAAAAAAAGATCTTAAGCAATCAATGGAAGCCTTGATCCATCATTTCAAACTTTTCACAGAGGGCTATAGAGTTCCAAAAGATGAAATATATACTGCTGTTGAAGCCCCAAAAGGTGAGTTTGGTGTATATTTAATTTCTGATGGCTCAAGCAAACCTTATAAGTGTAAAATTAGAGCACCAGGATTTTCACACCTTCAGTCAATGGATTATTTAATAAAAGGTCATATGTTAGCTGATGTACCTGCTGTATTAGGTTCAATGGATATAGTTTTTGGAGAAGTAGATAGATGAGTTTAAGAAGACCAGCAAAAGATCAGCCAGAAACTTTTGAGTTTAATCCTTCATCTTTAGAGGCTGCAAAAGCTATAGTTTCTAAATACCCTGAAGGAAAACAACAAAGTGCTGTCATGGCTTTGCTTTACATAGCTCAGAGACAAAATAATAATTGGATACCATTAGCTGCCATGAAGTATATTGCTAAATTTTTAGAGATGCCTTACATAAAAGTTTATGAGGTCGCTACTTTTTACACAATGTACAATTTATCTCCTGTTGGGAAATTTTTTGTACAAGTTTGCACTACTACTCCATGCATGATTAGAGGAGCAAACAAACTAGTTGAAGCTTGCAAAGAAAAAATTTCAGAAAATGAGTCGGAATTATCAAGTGATAAGAGTTGTTCATGGATGGAAGTTGAATGTTTAGGAGCATGTGTAAACGCCCCAATGATGCAAATTAATGACGATTACTACGAAGATCTTGATAAAGAAAAAACTTTAGAAATTTTAGAAAAAATTTTAAGTGGTGAAACACCAAAACCAGGATCTTATAGAGGTCGTGTGAATAACGAACCTGAAAATAACAGAAAAACACTTATGGATTTAAAAAATGCTTAAAGATAAAGATAGAATTTTTCAAAACCTATATAATGATTTGGGCCCAGATGTTTCTTCATCTCAAAAAAGAGGTGACTGGGTTAATACTAAAGATATAACAGATAAAGGCAGAGATTGGATTATCAATGAAATAAAATCTTCAGAATTAAGAGGTAGAGGTGGTGCTGGATTTCCAACAGGATTGAAGTGGTCTTTTGCACCTAAGGAAGTCGGATCTAGACCTCATTATTTAGTAATTAATGGAGATGAATCTGAGCCAGGTACTTGTAAGGATAGAGATATATTAAGATTTGAACCACACAAATTGATAGAAGGTTGTCTCATTGCTTCTTATGCTGTGCAAGCACATGTTTGTTATATTTATATCAGAGGTGAGTATTTTGTTGATGGTCAAAAACTTCAAGCTGCAATAGATGAGGCTTATGAAAAAAAATTACTTGGTAAAAATGCTGCTGGCACAGGTTGGGATTTAGATATTTATATTCATTATGGTGCAGGAGCTTATATTTGTGGTGAAGAAACTGCTTTACTTGAGAGTATTGAGGGGAAAAAAGGTCAACCAAGATTAAAACCACCTTTTCCAGCTTTAATAGGTTTATATGGATGTCCAACAATTATTAATAATGTTGAAACTATAGCTGTTGTTCCTACTATTCTTAGAAGAGGGGGTAAATGGTTTGCCTCACTTGGAAGAAAAAAAAATACTGGTACTAAAATTTTTTGTATTTCAGGAAATGTAAACAATCCTTGCAATGTTGAAGAAGAAATGAATATACCATTAAAAGAATTAATTGAGGTTCATGCTGGCGGGGTAATTGGAGGTTGGGATAATCTACAAGCTGTAATTCCTGGGGGATCGTCAATGCCATTAATACCCAAAGAAAAATGTGAAACATTAACTATGGATTTCGATTCATTAATGGCTGAAAAAAGTGGATTAGGGACTGCTGGAATAGTTGTTATTAATAAAGATCAAGACATCATTAAATGCATGGCAAGAATTGCTAGATTTTATAAACATGAAAGTTGCGGTCAATGTACACCTTGTAGAGAAGGATCTGGTTGGATGTGGCGTATGTTGGAACGTATGGCAAAAGGCGAGGCAACTAAAGATGAAGTTGATATGTTAGGTGATGTTACCAATCAAATTGCAGGTCACACTATTTGTGCTTTTGGTGAAGGTTCTTCATGGCCTGTACAAGGTCTTTTGAGACACTTTAAAAAAGAAATAGAAGAGAGAAATAATTTAGATCCTGTTTATGAGAAAAAAAATAATATCCCATATTTAGTAGATCAACACTTATTGGATAAAAAGAATGCTTAAATTAAAAGTTAACAATATTGATGTAGAAGTTGAAGAAGGTCTGACGGTTCTCCAAGCATGTGAAAAAGCGGGAGTTGAAATTCCAAGATTTTGTTATCATGAAAAACTTTCAATAGCTGGAAACTGTAGAATGTGCTTAGTTGAAATGGAAAAATCTCCTAAACCAGTTGCATCTTGTGCGATGCCTGCAGCAGAAGGTATGAATATAAAAACAAATACAGCCTTTGTTGAAAAAGCAAGAAAAGGTGTGATGGAATTTTTACTTGCTAATCATCCATTGGATTGCCCAGTCTGTGATCAAGGTGGAGAATGTGATCTTCAAGATCAATCAATGTTTTATGGTGTAGATAAATCTAGATTTAAAGAAAATAAAAGAGCAGTTCCTGAAAAAAATATGGGACCTTTAATAAAAACTCAAATGACAAGATGTATTCATTGTACACGTTGTGTAAGATTCGCAACCGAAGTTGCAGGTGTTCCAGAACTAGGTGCGATTGGAAGAGGTGAAGACATGCAAATTACAACCTATTTAGAGCAATCAATGCAATCAGAACTTTCAGCCAATGTAGTAGATTTATGTCCTGTCGGAGCACTAACATCAAAACCATATGTTTTTGAAGCAAGACCTTGGGAGCTTAAAAAGACAGAGACAATAGATGTTATGGATGCTATTGGATCAAATATAAGAGTTGATACTTATGATTGGGAAGTAAAAAGAGTATTGCCAATAATAAACGAAGATATTAATGAAGAATGGATTTCTGACAAGACAAGATATGCTTGTGACGGTTTACTAAATCAAAGATTAGACACACCTTTTATAAAATATAATGGTAAATTTGAAAAAGCTTCTTGGGATGAAGTTTACAAGATTATAAAGTCTAAATTTGAAAATACATCTAAAGAAAAAGTGTGTGGTTTTGTTGGAGATCTTACCAACATGGAAACTGGATATATTTTTAAAGAATTTTTTGATCGAACTTT
>JAOHEU010000041.1 GCA_028097645.1 Candidatus Pelagibacter sp.
AACATTAGCATATAAGGTTTGCTTTAAACAGAAAGTATTATTTATGAAATTTATTTCCTACAAACATAATTCAGAATCAAAATTTGGTATTATAGACAATAATTTAATTACAGATCTTACAGGTAAAATATCAGGAGCAGATACGTTAAAAGATCTTATTTCTAAAAATGGTATTTCAGAGGCAAAAGCATACGCAGCCTCTAATCCTGGTAATTTAAGTGTGGATGATATTGAGTATTTACCTTTAATCCCAAATCCTGGAAAAATTATTTGTGTGGGCTTAAATTATAGCGAGCATGTTAAAGAAACTAATAGAACGGTTGAAGAAAACCCTGTTATCTTTCATCGTTTTCCTGAAAGTCAAACCGCTCATATGCAACCAATTCAAAGACCTATTGCTTCTGATAATTTAGATTTTGAAGGAGAGATGGCAGTAATTTTGGGAGAAGCAGGAAAACATGTTAAACCTGAGGATGCTTTGAAACATATAGTTGGCTATTCTTGTTATAATGAAAGTACAATTAGAGATTGGCAAAGACACACAAGACAATTTGGAATGGGAAAAAATTTTGAAAAAACAGGAAGTTTTGGCCCTCATATGGTTCTTGCAGAAGACATAAAAGATTATAAAGAGCTTACTCTTGAGACAAGATTAAATGGTGAAGTGATGCAAAATGCTAAATTAAGCCAATTAATTTTTGATATTCCAATATTGATTTCTTATGTTTCTAAAGCAATGGCTTGGAGAGCCGGAGATGTGTTAGTTACAGGTACTCCTGGAGGGGTTGGATTTAAAAGGAATCCGCCAGTTTTCATGAAACCAGGCGATAAAGTTGAAATAGAAGTAACCCAAATTGGGGTATTATCTAATACAATTAAGGATGAAATAGTTTAAATTTCAAGCTACACTTTTAGAATAATTATAAACAACAAAGGAATAATTTTATGAAAAAAAAATTAATAGGATTAATTATTGGAATATTTTCATTCAGCATAGTTAGTGCATCTGCGGCAACAGAACTTAAGTTAGCTACTTTTGAACCACCTAAAGCATTTATCGCAAGTAAAATTCTTGCAGCTTGGGCAACAAAAGTTAATCAATGTTCGGGAACATTAAATGTAAAAATGTATGCTGGTGGAGTACTAGGAAGTCCTCCTAAACAATATGATATCGTAACATCAGGTGTTGCAGATATTTCATGGACAGTTTTAGGATATATTGGAGGTCAATTTCCTTTAAGTTCAGTAATTGAATTACCGTTTCTTACAAAAACATCTAAAGCAGGAACAACTGCTTTAAATTCTTTATTTAAAGAAGGTTATTTGGATAAAGAAATGGCCGGAATTAAAGTGATAGGTCTTCACTCTAATCCTGGATATCAAATTCACATGAAGGATACTAAAGTTGTAAAACCTGCAGATTTTAAAGGTAAGAAAATGAGAGTACCAAGTAAAATCGCTGGCACAATTTTAAAAACTTTAGGAGCAACTGGAGTAAAAGTACCTGCACCAGGAACTTCAGAAGCTTTGAGTAAAGGCGTAGTTGATGGAACTCCTTTTCCATATACAGCAGTAGGTTCTTTCAGATTATTTGATGTAACTAAATATCATACTGAAGTTAATATCACTAATGCTACATTTGGTTTAATTATGAACGAAGACAAGTTCAATAGTTTACCAGCAGGAGATCAGGCTTGTATAAACAAATATAGCGGTCATGCTTTTGGAGATTGGGCATCAAACTTAATTGATAACCAAAATGCAGTAATGAAAAATGAAATCTCAAAAAGAGCAGATCATGAAATCATAATTGCATCAGATGACGTTATTGCTGAATATAAAAAGATATTAGCACCGATCGAATCTAATTGGTTAAAAGAGATGGAAGGTAAAGGCCTTGATGGTGGTGCTGTTCTAAATAGAGCTAGACAAATCATTACTGCAGTAGAAGGTTAATAATATAATATATACTTTTGAGCCCACTTCTTGTGGGCTCATTTTATTTAGGAAAAATTTAGATGGCTATAAAAGCTCTTAGTTACATTGGAGTAAACTCAGATAAATTCGAAGATTGGTCAGACTATAGTCAAAAAAGTTTGGGGATGCAGCAAGTTGATCGAGGAAAAGATATTTTATCTTTTAGAATGGATGATCAAAAACAAAGATTAACAATAACTGGCAATACAGGTGATGGTCTTGGATTTATGGGCTGGGAAGTTGATGAAAAAAAAGACTTATTATTCTTTGCATCAAAATTAGAAGAAAATAAAATTCAAGTACATCAAGGTAAATCATCATTTGCAGACAAAAGATTTGTAGAAGATTTGATTTATTTTGATGATCCACAAGGAAACAGAGTTGAGCTCGTATACAACCCAATGAATGATACGGATCCTTTTAAACCAAGTCGTCCAATTTCTGGCTTTAAAACAGGAGCATTAGGTATGGGTCATGCAGTAATTCATGTTAAAAATATTGATGATTTAATACCATTTTACACTGAAGTTCTTGGGTTTAAAATAAGCGACTATAGCCATACACCAATTTCTCTATGTTTTTTTCATGTAAATGGAAGACATCATAGTTTAGCATTATTTGGATCTGGCAGAACTGGCTTCCATCATTTTATGGTTGAATACAATAGTTTAGATGATGTTGGTCAGGGTTATGACTTACTTCAATATCAAGATAATAAAATAGCTTATACTCTTGGAAGACACACTAATGATTATATGACATCATTTTATTCTATAACTCCATCTGGTTTTTTTATTGAAAATGGTTGGGGTGGAAGAATTATTGATCCTAAAACTTGGGAACCTATAGAGACATTTGAAGGCCCAAGTTTTTGGGGACATGAAAGATTATATTTACCTGATGAAGAAAGAATGAAGTTTAGAAACAAAAGATTAGAAACTGCCTCAGAAGGAAAACAGGCTCCACTTTTTATTGATTGTCCTTGGCTATATTCAAATACCACTAACAAAAAATAAAAATTATTATTTTTTAAATGAAAAAGTATGATGTTGTAATTATAGGTTTTGGCCCCACAGGAGGCACGTTAGCAAATCTATTAGCATTGCATGGTTTTTCAATTTTGATAATTGAAAAAGAAAAAAGCTTTTATCCTTTGCCAAGAGCTGTTCATTTTGATGATGAAATAATGAGGGTTTTTCAAACCATAGGAATTACAGAAAAATTTTTAAAACATACAATCATTAACAAAGGGACAAAATTTGTTAATTCTAAAAATAAAGTAGTATTAGATTGGCCAAGACCAAGATCAGTAACAGAGAATGGTTGGTATCCAAGTTATAGATTTCATCAGCCAGACTTAGAAAGAAAACTTAGGGGAAGATTAAAGGACTTTAAAAAAGTAACAATAATGCAAAGCACAAAAGTCGTTAGTCTTAAAGTTATTTTAGAGGATGTTAATAATAAAAAAATAAAGGAAATTAGTTCTAAGTATGTTGTTGGGTGTGATGGCGCTAATTCAACAACAAGAAAACAAATAAAGGCAAAATTTCAAAACCTTGGATTTACACAAAAATGGGCAGTAGTAGATTTAATTTTAAAAAAAGACAAAAAAGAACTACCAGATAGAACCATTCAGTATTCTAATCCAAAAAGACCAGCTACTTATTGTCGAAATGTTGGTAAAAGAAGACGATGGGAGTTTGCAATCCATGATAATGAAAGTGAAAAAAAAGTTTTATCTAACTCATATATTTGGAATTTTTTAAAACCATGGTTAAAACCTAGTGATGCTTTTATGGAAAGAAAGACTATTTATACTTTCCAATCTGCAATTTCAAAGAAGTGGAAAAAAGGTAGAGTTTTTCTTGCTGGTGATGCGGCGCATTTAATGCCACCTTTTATGGGTCAAGGAATGTGTGCTGGAATTAGAGATGCTTCAAATCTATCCTGGAAGATTGCACATTGTTTAAAAAATAATCACAGTGATAAGCTGCTTAGTACATATCAATCTGAAAGATATTCAAATGTGAAAGAATACATCAAAACAACAGCTAGAATGGGCGAATTTGTTAATGCAGTAGGAACTTCAAATATAACTGGAAAAGTCTCTTCTGCACCTGACGGTCAAAAGAGTATGAAATCAATTAAACCTAAACTAGGTAAAGGGCTAGGAAAAGTTCACGATAAAAATCGAGGAAAAATATTCCCT
>JAOHEU010000042.1 GCA_028097645.1 Candidatus Pelagibacter sp.
GCCTATTCATATTGACTATTGCGTTAGGCAATTCTCTATTTTTAACAAATAAATAATAAGCAATTGGAATAGACAAAAGTACCAAGCAAGGCGTCAGTAATAAAAACCATGTTGGAGGATGCTCTGTACTTAATGGTTCTAAAAATTTGATAGACTCTGCCCAAAATAAATTTTCTCCGTCATGACCAATAAAAAGATCTTTAAAAAGAAAACCTGCAAATATAGCTCCAATAGATAGCAATACTAATGGTATCAACATCACCAAAGGAGACTCATGTGTCTCCTCAATTTTTACGTCTTTATTATTATATGAACCATGAAATGTTTTAAAAATTAATCTCCATGAATATATTGAAGTTAAAAATGCAGTAAAAATTCCAATTCCAGCTGCATAATATCCAGTGGTATTTCCTTTTAAATATGCAAATTCAATAATTGCATCTTTAGAATAAAAACCTGAAAGAAAAGGAAAGCCTGTTAATGCTAAAGTTCCAATAATCATTAAAGCGTAAGTATAAGGAAGTTTCTTCCATACACCTCCCATATTATTTATGTCTTGTTCATCTTTAAATGCATGAATTACAGAACCAGATCCTAAAAACAACAAAGCTTTAAAAAAAGCATGTGTAAATAAGTGAAACATTGCAACATTGTAAGCGCCTACACCAGCTGCAAAAAACATATAACCAAGCTGACTGCAAGTTGAGTATGCAATAATTTTTTTTATATCAGTTTGAACTAAAGCAACTGTCGCAGCAAAAAATGCTGTTGTCATTCCAACAATTGTTATTACATTCAATATTAAAGGTGAATATTCGTAAATGGGTGAGCATCTAACAACTAAAAACACACCTGCAGTTACCATAGTAGCAGCATGAATTAATGCAGACACAGGTGTTGGTCCCTCCATTGCATCTGGTAACCACGTGTGAAGCAAAATTTGAGCTGATTTGCCCATCGCACCTATAAATAATAATAAACAAATTAAATCTATAGCTTTAACTTCAAAACCTAAAAATGATAAATTTTTATCAATGACCGTTGGAATTTGTTGGAACACTTCTGAATAGTTTACAGTTCCAAATAAATAGAAAATTAAAAAAATTCCTAAGGCAAAACCAAAGTCCCCGACTCTATTTACTACAAATGCCTTAATTGCTGCAGCGTTAGCACTTTCCTTTTTAAACCAAAAGCCAATTAAGAAATATGAACAAAGTCCAACACCTTCCCAACCAAAAAATAGTTGAATAAAATTATCTGAGGTGACCAACATCAACATTGCAAATGTAAATAGTGATAGATATGCCATGAATCTCGGCTTATGAGGATCATGAGACATGTAACCAATCGAATAAATATGCACCAAAGAAGAGACGGACGTAACCACAACCAGCATTACAGCTGATAATGGATCAATTAGCATTGACCAATTAACATCTAATGATCCTGAATTTATCCAAGTAGCAATAACAATATTTTCTTCATATTGATTTGCAATTACTTGATATAATACAAAGATTGATAAAAGTGCAGAAATCGAAACAAGGGCGCTAGTAACAATTTCGGAGTTTCTATCTCCAATATATTTTCCAAAAAAGCCTGAAATAATTGATGCTATAAGAGGAAGAAATAAAATTAAAATTTCCATAATTAACCTTTTAATTTATCAATTTCTTCGACTCTGATAGTTCCAGAGTTACGGTAATAAACTACAATAATTGCTAGTCCGATTGCAGCTTCAGCGGCTGCCACTGTTAAAATAAATAAAGTAAATATTTGTCCGGTAAGATCTCCCAAGAAAATTGAAAAGGCCACTAAATTTATATTAACCGCAAGTAAAATTAACTCTATGCTCATTAATATAACAATAATATTTTTTCTGTTAAGAAAGATACCAATAATACCTATTGAAAAAATGACTGCACCTAAAGTTAAATAATGTCCTAAACCAATTTCAGTCATCAATTTTAACCCCTTTATTATTTTCAACTTCTAAAACTTCAACACCTTCTGATCTTTCTCTAGAAATTTGTTTTAAATAACTTTGAGTTTTAACCCCAGATCGTTTTCTAAATGTTAAAACAATAGCACCAATCATAGCTACTAATAAAATCATTCCACTTAATTGGAATACATGAATGTAATCAGTATAAAGCACTTGTCCTAATGAATGAGTATTGCTTACATTAAAATTATTAACTGAATTATTTATATCAAATAAATCAGGTTTATATTTCCATCCACCTATAACAATTATCAATTCAAAAAAAATGATTGTACTAATGATTAAACCTACTGGAATATGTCCAGAACTCTCTTTAGAAGCAAACCATTGGTTTTTTTGTTGAGCAACATTTAACATCATCACCACAAACAAAAACAATACTGCTACCGCACCAACATAAACTATTAGCATTATCATTCCCAAAAATTCGGCACCTATCATAATAAAAAGGCAAGAAATGCTAATGAAATCTAAAATAAGAAAAAAAACAGAATGAACTGTATTTTTAGATACTGTAACCATAATTGCTGAAACAACAGCTATGATTGAAAATGTATAAAAAAATATTGAATGAGCTATCATTGATTTATCTATACGGGTTATCAGCTTTAATGTTTGCTGCCAAAACATTTTCCCATCTATCTCCATTATCTAAAAGTTTTTCTTTAGTGTAATAAAGCTCTTCTCTTGTTTCGGTAGAAAATTCAAAATTTGGACCTTGAACAATTGCATCAACTGGACAAGCTTCCTCACATAAACCACAATAAATACATTTCATCATATCAATATCGTATCTAGTTGTTTTTCGACTACCGTCTTCTCTTGCAGCAGATTCAATTGTGATTGCTTGTGCAGGACATACTGCTTCACATAATTTGCAAGCAATGCATCTTTCTTCCCCATCAGGATATCTTCTTAAGGCGTGTTCTCCTCTAAAACGTGGGCTTATTTTACCCTTTTCAAATGGATAATTAATGGTTTTCTTAGACTTAAATAATTCTTTAATAGCAATTAACAAACCACCAATAAAGTCTGTCATAAATATTGTTTTAAAAAATCTTGATAATTTCATAATTAATTAGTTGGTAATAGGTTGAAATAAAATAAGTAACTAGCAGTTAGCACTACCCAAGTTAAAGATAAAGGTAAAAAAACTTTCCAGCCAAGTCTCATTAGTTGATCGTATCTATATCTTGGAACGATAGCTTTGACCAAAGCAAATAAAATAAATAAAAATAATATTTTTAAAATAAGCCAAATAGCTCCTGGAACTAATGTAAATGGATAAATGTCTATTGGAGACATCCATCCACCTAAAAACAAAATGGCTCCCATTGCACACATTAACAATATATTTGCATACTCTCCTAACCAAAACATAGCGTACATCATCCCTGAATATTCAGTTTGATAACCAGCAACTAATTCTGCCTCAGCTTCGGGTAAATCAAAAGGTGGTCTGTTTGTTTCTGCTAAAGCTGATATAAAGAAAATTACAAACATTGGAAATAATGGAATGACAAACCACATGTTTTGCTGAGCTTCAACTATATCGTTTAGATTTAATGACCCTACACAAAGTAAAACATTGATAATAATAACTCCTATAGAAACCTCATATGAGACCATTTGAGCGGCAGATCTTATGGCTCCAAGAAATGGATATTTTGAGTTTGATGCCCAACCACCCATAATAATTCCATAAACACCTAATGAAGAAACTGCAAATAAATACAAGATACCAACATTTATATCAGCCAAAACCTGTGTTGCGCTAAATGGTATTACGGCCCAAGAAATTAAGGCTAAAGTCATAGTAACAATTGGCGCTAAAATAAAAATTACTTTATTTGAACTGGAAGGAATAATAATTTCTTTAAATATATATTTTAATGCGTCAGCAAGAGATTGAAGCAAACCAAATGGTCCAACTACATTAGGACC
>JAOHEU010000043.1 GCA_028097645.1 Candidatus Pelagibacter sp.
TAAAATTCTAGAATGCTTATTAAGGCTTACTTGCTTTAAGATGAATTTATTAAAAGAGTTAATATATTTTTCTGATGATAGCCAAGTCTTGTTGTCCCAATTTTTTAAAGGTTTCATATAAATTATTTAAATCATTACTAAATTTATTAAAATAAAGTATTAAAGTTAAACTAATGCAAAAATCCTCAATTCAATACATCTTAAAGTTATCTATCCCCATATTTTTTGCTAACCTTGCAGTTCCATTGGTTGGAATTATTGATACAGCCTTAATGGGTAATTTAGGAAATTTATCTTATCTGTCCGCAACAGCTGTTGCTGCTAATTTATTTTCGATGATTTTTTGGAGTTTTGGATTTTTAAGAATGGGCACTGTTGGAATGGTCTCACAAGCTCATGGTAGAAATGACTATTCAGAAATACTAAATATCGTTATTCGAAATCTTATTTTCGTATTATTGATTTCAATAATCATAATTTTACTTCAAAATTACATATTAAGCTTAAGTTTAAAAATTTTTGACTTGTCCGAAACTACTAGAAATTTTTACAAACAGTATGTTCAAATTAGAGTTTATTCGGCGCCAGGAGAATTAACCCTTTATATTATAACAGGATTATTCATTGGGCTGCAAAAAACTAAGATTTCTAGTTTTGCCGTTGGTTTTTTCTCTATCTTAAATGTCTTGATAAGCATTGTTCTGGTTACAAAATTTGATCTAAATATTAAAGGTGTTGCATATGGAACTTTATTCTCTGCCCTAATAACTTCGATAATATTTTTAATTTATATGTTTTACTATTTATCGAAATATACCAAGATTATAATTAAACTTAATCAAATACTTAATTTTAAAAAGATTAAAGATATATTTGCCATTAATCTAAATATTTTTATTAGAACAATTTTGTTAACTTTTTCGTTTTTATGGTTCACTTATCTTGGAACACAAATTGGTGAAGATTATGTTGCTGCAAATGCGATATTAATTAATTTTGTTTTTCTATCTGCTTTTATATTAGATGCTTATGCATTCTCCACAGAAGGAATAGTTGGATACTCCTTAGGTAAAAAAGATTTAAATCTTTTTAAAAAAATTATTAAAAATTCATTTATATTAAGTTCACTATCTGGATTACTAATTTCAATAATTTACCTTTTTTCATATGGTCATGTAATAAATCTCATGTCTGACATAAAAGAGATAAGAGAATTAAGTACATCTTATGTAGTTTGGCTGATAATTTTACCGATTATTTCTTCTTTTTGTTATCAATTTGATGGTATTTTTATTGGCACCTCACAAACAAAAGAATTAAGAAATGCAATGATATTCTCAGTATTAATTTATTTGATAATATCAATACTGCTAACAAAGTTTCTTTTTAATACTGGTATTTGGATTTCTCTTTGCATCTTTATGATTTTAAGAGCCATCTCTCTTTTCTACTATTTGGATAAAATTTATCTAAGATTTAGAAGCAACTAATCTATTTTTATATAAATCAGCTTTTATCGAAACTAATATAATTATTAAGACTAAAGGAATGCATGCTAAATTAATTTCATTCCAGCTAAATTTTAAGATTGAATAACCTGCTGTAAGACTTGCAATAGATTGTATTGAAAAAACTAAAACATCATTAAAACCTTGTACTTTAAATTTCTCACTTTCTTTATAACAAAGCACTAACAAACTTGTTCCTCCAATGAATAAAAAATTCCATCCAATACCTAATAATACTAACGCAATTAAGTAATTTATAAATGTTTGATCATAAAAACTTAAGAAAATACAAATTAAATAAATTAAAGCTCCAGAATATATTATTTTTGAGTGCCCATATTTTTTAATTAATGTTCCTGTAATTAATGAGGGTAAAAACATTCCTATTATATGTGATTGAATAACTATACTGGTCGAACCTAAAGTAAATCCATGCATTTTATACATGCTGATTGGAGTTGCAGTCATTATGAATGACATTATTGAATATGCAAATGCAGCTGTAACTATTGCTTGAAGAATAATTGGGTTTTTTAATAATTCAAAATACGATCTTTGATTGCCACTTATATTCTCTTTTGGCTTCGGATTCTTATCTGTTCTATAAAAAAATAGTAAAAAAATTGGTATAATAGTCAGTACTGCTAAAGAAATATAAGATCCTGTGTAAAGATGATCTGAAATTATATTTTTTGTAAAATTTGCAACATTAGGACCAATTAAAGCTGAGAGAATTGTTGCAAGTAACAATATAGAAATTGCTCTAGAGCTATCATTTTTTTCAACTGTTTCTGCTGCAGCAAATCTATATTGATGTGTAAATGCAATTCCCGTACCAATTACGAAACATGAAAGACAAAATAGAATAAAGTTTTCGGTATAAATTGAATAAGCTCCAACCAATGATGCTAAACTTGAATATGTTGAAGATAATATAAATCCTTTTTTTCTTCCAATTTTACTCATTATCTTTGCTGCAAAAAAAGAAAATACTGCTGTGCCTACAATTGATAACGATGTTGGAAGTGTTGCTAATGATGCAATTGGTGAAATTTTTAATCCTACAATTCCACTTATAAAAACTGTAATTGGTGGTGCCGTAAAAGAAAAAACTTGGCAAATAGTTAGAATAATTAAATTTTTATTGAGCACTTTGTTTTTTAATAGTTATTTTGAATTGTTAATGACAAGCAATTCCGAATTTTTTTAAACGCCAATAATTATAAGGCCAAGGTGTTAAAAAACCTACTATTAACATGATTGGTACTACCCACCAAGTAAGCATTGCTCCACCTGTTAATAGATAGTCTGTTAGATTCATTGCAATTTCCATGCTAACCATTGAAATAAAACTCATTCCCAATGCAGTTTTTAAAGCATTTCTAAAATCAAAGTTTTGCTTCATTAGTATAATTGTTTCTAAAATTATACTCGTAATTAATCCGTTGATTATTGCTAATGTCATGATGCCTAGAATGGGAAAAGGAATTTTGGATAATTGAAAAAAAAGAATAGTTCCAAAGTCACCTATTGAGCAACCTATAACGCACCATAAGGTATTTTTTGCACTTACTTTCCAGGTATGTTTGCACGACCAATCAAATGTAGAGGTGTTCATAATTATTTGATATTAATATTATATGATTTTTAAACAAGTATTTGACGCCAAAACATCTACTTATACTTATATAATTGCTTCGGCAAAAGGTCGCGAAGCTGTAATAATTGATCCAGTTTTAGAAAATGTTAATGAATATATTCAACTTTTAAATGAACTTGATCTTAAACTTTTAAAAGTCATTGATACTCATATTCATGCAGATCATGTTACCGGTGCAACAAAGTTAAAGCAAGCCACAAACTGCACAACTCTAATGGGAGAACACACGCCAGCTGATATGGTTGAAATTAAAGTAAAAGACAATGAATTAATTAAAATTGATGGTTTAAAAATTAAATCTTTATATACACCAGGACATACCTCAGATAGTTATAGTTTTTTATTAGATAACTATCTTTTTTCAGGAGATACACTCCTGATAAATGGAACTGGTAGAACAGATTTTCAAAATGGTAGTTCTAAAGATGCTTACAACTCCTTATTCAATAATATTTTAAAATTACCAGAGGAAACATTGGTTTATCCTGGTCACGATTATAATGGTAAGTTTTCAAGTACAATTGGTAATGAAAAGAAATTCAATCCAAGACTACAAGTTAAAAGTGTTGATGAGTATGTTGAAATTATGTCTAATCTAAATCTATCTAAGCCAGAAATGATGGATCAGAATGTTTGTAAAAATATTCAATTAGGTG
>JAOHEU010000044.1 GCA_028097645.1 Candidatus Pelagibacter sp.
GTTTTCCAGTTAGAAATTTAATTGTCTCTGCATTATTAATTCCTTTTTCATCAATCAATTTTTCTAGTATCAGCTTAATTCTCTTTACTGAATTATCATCTATTTTAATTGAATCACTTTTTGATGATTTAAAATCTTCTGTATACATTGATCCTGCATACGTCTCTGCATAATTTACTCTTTTTACAAGAGCCTCATACGATTTTTTCATGTGATGTGAGGGATAAATTTTTTCGAATTCTTCAAATTCTTTTAAATCTTGATTAATAATCTTTAAAATCCGTTTTATTTCAGGTAAATTTTTTTGTTCATTCTCATGGCCTTCTGGATACTGCATTGTATTCAGGTAAAGATAATCGTTAAAATCTGCAAATTTTATGTTTCCAACTCCCTTAAATATATTGTGAAATGGTATTGCTCGAACTTTATTTTTTGAATAGCATTCAAGGGCTTTTTTATAAGCTAATTTTTTTACATTGTTTATATTTCCACTTAAGTCTTTTCTTGGTAATTTTAATGCTTTACTACTATCAACAGCACAATCGTAATCTGCATATTCGGGAGTGCAATCAAGTCTTAAGCTAAGATCACTATATGACCAAATAGTAGGGGTAATTTTTTTGGTATAAATTTTATTATTTCTTTTAAATTTAACCTGAACAGGTTTACTTGAAAGTGTAAAACCACTGCGTGGGTTTTCACCATCAATAGATAGAATTTTATCATAAAGCTTAAATGTACTTTTTATTCCTCTTGGAATGCAAGCAACTGTTAAATAATCATGATCATATTTTGATATAGTTTTTTTAGAAAAATACTTTGGGTACAAAATCATATCATTATTAACTAATAGAACATTTTCAAGCCCAAAGCTTTTTTTTGGTGGATCTTTTAATAATTTAGATCCCTTAACCCATGAAGGTTTAAATCCTGGATCTGGGTATTTTTTTAATTTTACTTTTTTTACTAATATGTTTCCTTTTCGGTATACTTTGACGTTAATTATATCACCTGCATATTTTGTTTTTAAAATGTTTACTAAATCTTGTGTTATTTTTATTGTTGAATTGTCAATTGCAATCACTACATCACCAGGAACTATTTTAGCTTCATCAGCAGCAGAAGTTTTGACCACACCAGTTATAATAATATTTTTTGGTGTCTTATTATCTAGTTTATTATGTTTAATATATTCTTCTGTAACATTTCTAAATTCAACACCTATCCATGGTCTTTGCTTAGTTTCTGCATATGAAGGGTTGAAGTTTAATAGGGAAAATATAAAAATAAAATTAAGAAATTTCTTCAAATCTATCCCACGCACCATCCTGATTATCATCATAACCTACCACATCAACTTTTTTGTCTTCGTCTTCATCTAATAGCAATCTATTGGATTTGCCATCTAAATCATCATCTAAATACTGGGCTTCCCAAATACCATTTTCATTTTCATCATATAAAACTGCTTCAATAAAACCATCTTCATCATCATCAACTAATGCTTGATCTATTTTTCCATTTTTATTTGAGTCAACATACCAAGTATCAATCACTCCATTTTCATTATAATCTTGAGTTTGTGCATTAGGATAAGATTTTTTCATTACCAATTCTGCTGGATTCATATTTTTAATTTGAGGATTTTTTTCTAAAAACTTAACAGCATGTTCAACGGAAACAGCAAAATTAATATTTTCACCTGGGCCTTTTAAAGTATTAATTCCAATTAAGTTTCCATCTTTAGAGAATAATGGCCCACCAGAATTACCAGGATTAATTGGTGTTTGTGTTTGAATAACAGTAGCCAAATGTTCATAATCACTTCCTGGGTAAGTCCAAACTTTTTTTGATCTTATTTGATTTATTATGCCTTCTGAAAAAGTCCAAGGATTACCCTCAGGATGACCCATCGCATAAACTTTTTCTCCTACCGAGACATCTTTTAATGAACCAATTCTAACAGGATCAATATTTTTTGGAAAATTGCCTACTTTAACTATAGCCAAGTCTTCCTTTTTATTAGTTGCTAAAATAGCTCCATATAGTGGCGTTAAATCAGCTAATAAAGCTCTTTCAGAAGGAACATTGCCACTAGGTAAAATCCAAACAGCCACTTCATCAGCCTTATCTATTACATGCCAATTTGTTAAAATAATTCCTGGATTATCAATTAAGAATCCTGATCCAACACCTTTATTTTCAAAATTACCAATATAGACAACAGTGTTTTTAATATCTCTATATATTGATCCACCACCACCTCTTGTCTTAATTCTTTTAGGTTGATTTATTAAAGATGCGCTAAGAAGTTTTGTATAATCTTTTAATTTTGATCTTTTTTCTAAATTAGATTTGAAGATATTTATATTTTTTCTTGGTTTAATTTTAAATATTTTACCACCAGAACCCCTCGTAGTGATTTTTCCACCTTCTTTTGCATCTACTTTTCCATATGAGTAGATATCTGATCTAGCCTTTTCTTCTGCTCCAAAAGAATAAGATGTCCAAATGAATATTAAAGTAACTAAAAGAATTAATTTATTTTTAATCATCTTAAAAAACTCAAAAAGGCACTGGTATTTTCATTACCAGATACATTAATAATAATTATAAACATCACTAGTACTAAATAAATAACCGGTCCATAAATTCTGCTCTTTCTATCTACTACCTGCCAAATTGGTTTTTTTAATCTATGTTTTTCAAAAGAATAAATACTTATAAAATTAGGGATTGTTGCAAACACATATGACAATAAAACTATATAATCTAAAATAGTTAAATAACTCAATTTAGGTAAATCTTTATCAATCACAAAATTATAAGCAATTAAAGATAGTAAACAAACTATAGTGATTGTCAGTTTAGACTCTAATTCTCTAGGATGTACCCAGAATACTGACCAAGAAACGAGTAAAATTAAAATGATTGGGAATACAACTTTGAACAGATAGTATTGATAATTTCTCTCTATTTCAAAAATTAACTCAACTCCAGAAGATATGTTTGTTGATACCGGATCAACTTCATTATAATAATTTGTGTACGTATTTATTATCTCCCATTCTAAAATTTCACCTTTAGATTTAAAATCTTGAAGACCAAGTACTGTCCAGTTATCGACATTTAGTCTTAACCATTCAAAGTCTCTAGATGGATCGGCAATTCTAATTCGCAAAATTTGACGATCGAAAGGAAATGCTTTTAAATTATATTTATTAGAGAAAGTAAAATTTCCTTTTTTATCATGTGTAATTTCTATGAAATCTCTATCTTCTTTTTCGTATATCTCTGAACTATAGAAATAATCACTAATTAAAAAATTGTACTTATCCTCAATTAAGTTATCGTTTTGCTGAATTGAATTCATATTTTCAAAAAAAACTTCTCCGATTTGCATTTCCTCAAATTCATTTGGAGTAAACTTACAGTACCAATACTCATCTTTGCTCTTATCAACTATTAAGTGGTCTTTACTAAGAGGATATAAGTTTTCAATTTGCCAAGAGACGCTTAATGTCAAATCTCCATTAAACTTAGCATTTTTTACATCAATGTCTGAAATATTTTTTACTTTAACGTAAACTGATGCACTTGCTTGGCCTTCACGATCTAAATAAGATGCACTTTTAACAATTCTTTCTCCATTTAGATTTTCAAATTCAAATTTTAAATCTAATAATTGCTGCTCAGTTAATTTGAAATCACTGTAGTCTAATAATAATTCATCAATTTCAATATCACTTAGATTGCTTACTTTAGTGCCATTTATTGATATGAGTTTATCTCCTATAGCAATTTCTTCTTTACTATATTTT
>JAOHEU010000045.1 GCA_028097645.1 Candidatus Pelagibacter sp.
TAAAATTCTTATATTTTCTTTTACCGTGAAAAGCTTATCCTCATTTTTTTTGGCAGAATTTTTAATAATTGCAGTAAATAAAATTAACGAAAAAATAACTAATACTAGGACAATTTTTTTCATAACTTATTCCCAAAATTTTCTATCTCAATTAAGTTACTAAATTGTTCTAAAACGTCAGTTTTAAAATCATAAAAGTCATCTTTTTTAATCGCATATCTAAGTTTTGCTGATCTTGATGGTAAGTTTTCACTAATCTCTTCATCGGAAGGTGTAATTGCTTTTTTTTCATTTAACTTAAGTAGTGTTTCTGGTTGCTCTGTAATTGGAGCATATCTTGATATACTTTTTTTTTCAGAAAGACTTTTGAAAAAATATTTTACAATTTTATCTTCTAATGAATGAAATGTAACTACAGCTAATACACCATCTTTCTTTAAAACTTTGGTTGCATTAATTAGTCCAAAAATTAATTCGCTTATTTCTTTATTAACTAAAATTCTTAAAGCTTGAAAAACTTTTGTTGCACTATGAGTTTTAAAGTTTTTTTTTCTTTTTGTTTTATCTATGATCTCAACAAGTTTTTGTGTATCTATCTTTTTCTTAGATCTTTCCTTGATAATATTTCTAGCAATAAATTTACTCTAACTCTTTTTCATCAAGTTTATTAATTACATCTTCTGCAGAATAATTATTCAAACCCATTTGCATATTCAAGTTTCCTTTAGATTCAAATGACAACCCTTTTTTATGATCTTTAATTTGAACATAAGAATAACCTAGATCAAATATTATTCCTTTAACATTTTCGTTTTTAAGTTTTAGATTGTCTAGTTGACTAAATTTAATATTTTTAAATAAAAATCGATCTTTAAATTTATCTTTTATCTTATTGGCTTTTAATTCACTTTCGATGTCTCGATCTAAAGCTATTACTTTAGTATTTTCAAACTCTAATATTTTTTTGGAATATCCACCTTGACCAAAAGTACAGTCAATAAATGTGCCACCATATTGAGGGGAAATAATGCTAATAATTTCTTTTAGCAGTACCGGATAATGCTTTTGTGCTTCCGGTACTATGGTGGCGTCCATTTATTTCTTTGAAGACCATTAATTTTTTTGTCTTCTTAAAAATGCTGGTATTTCAAGATCATCATCTTCTTCATTTGAAGATAATAAATCATCTGAACTTGAATTTTCAGTTTCTGAGCTAAATAAATCTGGAGCTTCTGAGTCAACACCAAATTCTTTAAGATCATTGGAAACATCTTCTTCAATATTCTCATCAACAATTTGCTCATTTGATGGTTCTATTGCTTCTTGAGTAAACGATTTTTCCATTTCATTTACAGAAGTATCTTCAACAACACTCTCAGTTTGAATATCACTACTATGAATTGCTTCTTCATTTGTAACATTGGAATTCAATTGTTCTTGATGTTCTTCTTGAACAACTTCGTTATCTAATTTTAATGCATTAGCACCATGTGTGATTGGGTTGCTTGTTGTTGTATTAGAAAAATTAAACGAAGCAGAGGAAGTCATATTTGCAAAATCAGAGTAACCTGGATTACGATTTTGAATTCGATGAACCATATTTACTACTGATTTCGACTCTGGTTGCTGACCATCCAAAGAAGTTGCAACGATCGAAACTCTCATTTTTCCATCTAGTTCAGAGTCAGTAATTGCTCCTATAATTAGTTCAGCCTCTGGATCTACTTCAGCTCTAACTTTGTTTACAGCTTCATCAACCTCAAAAAGTTTAAGGTCTTTTCCACCAGTAATATTTACTAATAATCCTTTTGCACCTTTTAGAGTATAATCATCAATCAATGGATTACTTATAGCCATCTCTGCAGCTTGAAGAGCTCTACCTTCACCTTCAGCTTCTCCTGTTCCCATCATTGCTTTACCCATAGAAGCCATAACTGTTTCAACATCAGCAAAATCTAGATTAATTAAACCAGGTCTTACCATCAAATCAGTTATACTTTGTACTCCATGCATCAAAACATTATTTGAAAGATTAAAAGAGTCTTCAAATGTTGTCTGCTCATTTGCTATTTTAAAAAGATTTTGGTTTGGAATAACAATAATTGTATCAACATGTTTTCTCAGTTCTTCTAAACCTTGTTGTGCTCTTCTCATTCTAGAGGGGCCTTCATATAAGAAAGGAAGAGTCACAACACCTACGGTTAAGATATTTAATTCTTTTGCAGCTCTAGCGATGACATGAGCAGCACCAGTGCCCGTTCCTCCACCCATACCAGCTGCAATAAAAACCATGTTTGCACCTTGAAGTGTATTTACAATTTCATTTAATGACTCGTCAGCTGCTGCTTGACCAATATCAAGTTTTGCTCCAGCACCCAAACCTTTAGTTAAATTTAAACCAATCTGAATTCTTGTTTTACATTTGCTTAACTTTAAATCCTGCGCATCAGTATTAACTGCAATAAATTCTACTCCTTGTAGATTATTTTCTATCATTTCGTTTATAGCATTTCCGCCTGCTCCACCAACTCCCATTACTAAAAGTCGTGGTTGAAGTTCTTTAATTTCTGGTGCTTTAAAGTTAATTGTCATCTGTTATTTCCCCTCGTTATTGTTAAAATGTTTTTCCCATTTAAGGTTTGCTCGGTTTAAATTTGCTTTTTTTCTTGCTATTACCTTAAATTTTTCAAATGATGTTGGCTCCCAGATTTGGAAGGTCTGACCTTGACCGACAAACAACATGCTATTTTTTATCTTTGCATGTTTCAATAATTTTGAAGAAAGTGAAATTCTACCTTCACTATCAAATTGTAAATTAGTACTTTCAGCTAAAATAGATGTTGCAAAGAAATCTCTTTTTTCTTCGAATGGATTTAAAGAGTCTATTGCTGAAGAAATTTTTTCAATTCTATCTTGAGAGCATGCTTCAATCGATGAGTTATTAAACGATGGATAGCAAATAACACCATTGTAACCTAAATTTGATAAATGAGATCTAAAACTAGCAGGCACAGAAACTCTTCCCTTTTTGTCTAGTTTGTTCTCGTAAGTAGATAAAAACATATATTTTATAATTTATAAATTCCATAATTGGGAATATATGGGAATATATGGGTAATTTAATTTGGTGTCAAATCCTGAATCTTGCTCTTTTTTGACTAATGATAACAACTTTTTTAATATGTAATGTGATAATTAATTCAAATTATTACAATAATGAACTGCACATCAAAGATTGAAAAAATAGAACATTATTGAGTCATTAGTGACTCAAAACGTGAACATTTATTTTAGATACTATTTTGACTATGGATAGTTTTGCCAGATAAACTGTAAGCCGGGTTCTGTCATTTAAACCTATCATTTGTCTAGGCTTAAGATCACTCTTAAGCTCAAGCAACTAACCCTGATGACGAGCCAAGGACGGCTTTCAGTTTTACAACAATGTCATCTCTACTTAGTCTTGCTCCCAGTGGGGTTTTCCAGCGTTCATTGTTACCAATAGAACCGGTGTGCTCTTACCACACCTTTTCACCCTTGCCATGTTATGGCGGTTTATTTTCTGTGGCACTATCCCTAGGGTTTCCCCCGCCAGGAATTACCTGGCACTGTGTCCTTGTAGAGCCCGGACTTTCCTCTTTAAAAAAAATTAAAGCGATAAGTCATTTATCTGGCATGAGCAATTTATTACTTAAGTACAAAACTGCAAGAAATTTTAATTAAATTTTTTCACTAAATTTTGACTTATAATCAAACATTCTTGGTCAATTTTAC
>JAOHEU010000046.1 GCA_028097645.1 Candidatus Pelagibacter sp.
TATGTTAAACTTAAAAATTCAGAAATTAAAGATTTCAAAAGTAAATCTTTATTTAATAAAAAAAAACCAGTCACAAAGTGGGAAAAAGATAATACTTTAGACTGTTAGATTATGACAATTCTATCCAATGGTCATCAATGGAAATTTTCAGAATTTTTAGATAATAAAGATTATTCATTTAGTAAAAAAAATATTCTAAGTTCTCTATCTGAAAAAGAGATTGATGATGCTTATTCAAGTATTTCAAAATGGGAAGGATATACCCCTACCCCATTAGTATCCTTAAATAAATTATCTAAAGAATTAAATTTGAATAATATTTATTACAAGGATGAAAGTGAAAGATTTGATTTAAAATCATTTAAAGCTTTAGGTGGTGCTTATGCGGTTGAAAAAGTAACACAAGGAAATAAAGATATTGTAGTTGCAACTGCAACAGCTGGTAATCATGGAAGATCAGTAGCATGGGGTGCTAGAAGATTAGGTCTTAAATGTAAAATTTTTATCAGTGAGTTTGTAAGTGATGCTAGAGGTCAAGCTATGGCAGATCTTGGAGCAGATGTAATTAAAGTAAAAGGTAATTACGAAAAATCATTAATTGAATGTATCAAGCAATCTACTGAAAATAATTGGCAAATAGTTCAAGATGTTGCTTGGAAAGGTTACATGCAAGTTCCCACTTACACTATGGCTGGTTACACAGTAATGATGAAAGAGATTGTAGGTCAAATAAATGGCGAAAAAATTTCTCATATAATTCTACAAGCAGGTGTTGGTGGTATGGCTGGAGCGATGGTTGCTGGTATAGCAAGATATTTAAAAAATGTTCCAGTAACGCTGGTAGTTGAACCTGATAGTGCAGCTTGTGTCCTAGAGAGTATTAAAACTGGAAAAATAGAAAAAATAGATATTAAAAGAGAGAGTTTGATGGGTGGAATGTCATGTGGAGAGGTATCATTGGTCCCATGGGAAATTTTAAAAAATTCAGTTAAATATTGTATCAGTATACCCGATGACGATATTGCAAAAACTATGAAATTATTAGGAAATTCAAGCTTTAGTGATGATCCAATAATAGCTGGAGAAAATTCAGCACCAGGAGTAATTAGCTTAATTGCTAGTTGTGAGGATGAAAATATTAAACAAAAATTAAAATTAGATCAAAATTCTAATGTTTTAGTTATTGGTTGTGAGGGTGACACTGATAAAGAGATGTATCAAAAGTTAATTAACCAAAATTGATCATATGTCAGATACTGGGATTTTTTGGATTAGAGATGATTTTAGAATAGAAAATAATCCAGCATTATCTTTTGCAACTCAAAATCATGAAAACGTAATCGCATTATTTATTTATAATAACAAAAATTTTGATAATCAAACTGAAGCTCAAAAATGGTGGGTTTCAAAATCATTAGAAGTTTTTAAAGTAGACTTATCTAAACACAATATTAATCTTCAAATAGTTAAAGGAGATGAGTTAGAAATTTTCTCTAAAATTAAAAAGAAAGATAATCTCGCTATATATTGGAATAAAGTTTACGAACCAGATGTAATTGCTAAAGGAAAAAAAATTAGAGATTTTTTTTTAAAAAATGAAATAAATTTCAAATATTTTAAAGGAAATATTCTAAATGAATTTCAAGTAGTAACAAAAAATGATGGAACACCCTTTAAGGTATTTACTCCTTTTTGGAGAACTGCTGAGAAAAAATATTTAAGTTTACCTCCTGCAAAAAACTATATTGTTAAAAAAAGGACCAAATCAAAAACTTTCTTTAAAAATTGTATAGAACCTAAAAATATTTTGCCAAAAAAAGATTGGTATAAAAAATTTGATAAATATTGGAAAATATCTGAGAACGATTCTAAAAAGATTCTAAATGAATTGATAGAAAGTAAAATTAAAGACTATGGAACTACAAGAGATATTCCTTCTATTGACGGTACCTCTAAACTTTCACCATATATAAAACATGGTCAAATTCATGTTACAAATATTTGGAAAAAATGTAGTGAAATAAAATCTAAAGGGATTGGTTATAGAAAATATATTAATGAACTTGGATGGAGAGAATTTTCTCATAGTTTAATTAATTATTTTCCAGAATTTTTAAAAGGAAATTATAGAAAAGATTTTGATAAATTTCCCTGGGTTAAAAATAATAAATATCTGAAGGCTTGGAAAAATGGAATGACCGGTTACCCAATAGTTGATGCTGGAATGAGAGAATTATATGAAACAGGTTGGATGCATAATAGAGTTCGAATGGTAGTTGGATCTTTTTTGGTTAAACATTTAAGAATAAATTGGACTGAAGGTGAAAAACATTTCAGAAATTGTTTGTTAGATTTTAATAAGGCAAATAATGTTGCACAATGGCAATGGGTTGCAGGATGTGGGGCTGATGCTGCGCCTTATTTTAGAATATTTAATCCAATCCTACAGGGAGAAAAGTTTGATAAAGAAGGTCTTTATGTAAAAAAATGGGTTCCAGAACTAAATAAAGTCCCCAATAAATTTATCCATAAGCCTTGGGAGATGGAATTGAAATACCAACAAGCTATTAAAACTATAATTGGAAAAGATTATCCTCAACCAATAGTTATCCATGAAAAAGCTAGAGCTTCTGCTTTAGAGGCTTTTCAAACCTTAAAAAATAAACTATTTTAATTACTCTCCAATAAAGTGGTGAATAACAACTCTATTTTGTTGATTTATTCTATGCTCAAACAAATACAAACCCTGCCAAGTGCCAAGTAACAGCTTACTATCTTTAATGCTTAAAGAGATTTGATTGTTAGTTAATGCAGATTTTATATGAGCGGGCATGTCATCTTTACCTTCCGTGGTATGAACATAAAGTTTGTTATTCATTGGCACTAATTTATCAAAATAATTAATTAAATCTGTTTGAACATCTGGATCAGCATTTTCTTGAACAATTAATGAGGCACTAGTGTGCTGAATACTTAAATTAAGCATACCATTTACTAAATGGTTATCATTAATCCATTGAATTGTTTGATCAGTAAACTCATATAATTTCTGACCATTAGTATTAATCTGAAGATTATAGAATTCTTGCTTCACTTTAAATTATAACTTGCTGATGTTAACTCATGTAATCGACTAATAGTTCGCTTAAATACATCTCTTAAATTATTTGAAGAGGTGATAGAATCTAATTGAGATTTTGACGATATCAATAATGGTATTTTTTTTTCATATAAAATATCAATTAAAGTAACAAATCTTTGTTGTTGGTTTGAATTATCATTATTAAAATTAGGTATATTTTCAATAACCATGAACATACTTGACTCTGCAATTTTTATATAATCTTCAGCTCCAATATTTTTTGCACACAAATCATTAAAATCAAATCTTAAAGTTCCATTAAAATAATTTTTAATAATAAATTTTCTTCCTTTAATGGATAAAGTTTTTTCTTTGTTATGAATATCTTTTGTTATTTGTCGGTAAAATTTATTAACTTTAAAATAAGTAGTTGAATTTAATGGATAAAAAAATCTTTTATTTTTATTACTTTGAGATTTTCTATAATCTTCTTCAATAACAAGTTTTTCCTGAAAACACTTATTTTTTAAAATCTTTATGAATGGTAAAAACTGATCTCTTTGCAATCCATCTTTATAAAGATCATTAATTTTTATATTTGAAGAAAATAAAAC
>JAOHEU010000047.1 GCA_028097645.1 Candidatus Pelagibacter sp.
AAAGGTAGTCCGTATTTTTGAGATGGTTTTCCAATTAAATTTGAGAAAAAATAAACCAATATTGAACCCAGTATAGTTCCAAAAAAAACTACAAATGTGCTTAAGCTATAAATTGTATAAAGAGAGGCTATTAAAGAAAAACCTATGATACTTTGAACATTTACACCCCAAAAACAAAAAAGATCCTTCCAATCCCATGTTTTATAATTTGGGTTAATTGTTACAAGATCCCAATTTGTAAGAGAGTATTTAACTTTTGGCTGATTCACTAAAAATTATATTAAACTAATAATTTCTACTGTCCATAAAGATAGGCTGGTAACCATAACGCAATTTTTGGGAACACAATAATTAATATCAAGCCAATTACTTGAATAACCATAAATTGCATCATTCCATAATAAATATCTTTTAAATCCCATTCAGGAACTACCCCTTTTAAGAAATATGCTGAGAGAGCAACTGGAGGAGACAGCCAGGCCGTCTGGAGATTAACCGCCACCAAAATTGCAAACCAAGTTAAATTAAATCCTAAAGCCTCAACTAAAGGTAAAATTATTGGAATTATAATCATTACTATTGGTACCCACTCAAGTGGCCAACCTAATAAAAAGATCATAACCATAATTAAAGCTAAGATTAAATATTTATTCATCTCAAGACCTAATAAAAAGTCTGTAAGCAACATTGGTGTTCCTAATCTAGAAAATACTGCACCAAAGAAGTTTGAAGCAGCTACCAAAACCATGATTAATGCAGAAATTTCTAAAGTTTTAACTAACGCATCTTGTAATTTTTTAAACGTTAATTTTTTATATGCTAGAGCTAAAAGCAAAGAGCCCATTGCCCCACAACCAGCAGCCTCTGTTGGTGTTGCAAATCCAAAAAGAATACTTCCTAAAGCTGCAAAAACTAATGCAGCAGGTGGAACCAATCCTAAAAAGAATTCAATCCAAACAGCTTTCATACTTGTTGCTCTAAGCTCAGGTGGCAATACAGGTCCAAGACTTGGATCAATCCAACATCTAATAGTTGTGTATGCAGCATAAAGTGTTGCAAGTAAAATTCCTGGAATAATTGCAGCTGCAAATAAATCTGTTACTGGGATTTCCATAATAGGTCCCATCACTACAAGCATAATACTTGGAGGAATTAAAATTCCTAGAGTACCGCCAGCAGTAATAGTACCTGCAGCAAGTCTTACATTATAACCTGATCTATTCATTGATTTAGCTGCCATGATACCTAAGATAGTAACTGAGGCTCCAACAATTCCTGTAGCAGCAGCAAATACTACTGAGACAAATAATACTGCGTAATATAATGAGCCTCTTACTTTAGCTAGCATTAATTGGAATGCTGAAAACAATCTTTCCATCAATCCGGCCTGTTCCATCATAATTCCCATAAAGACAAAGAGTGGGACGGCGGCCAGTGTTTGCTCAGTCATGACCATCGAAAACTGCAGGGTCATCAAATAGAATACTAGTTTTCCAAAGCCTAAGTAACCAAAAACAAATCCTAAAAAAATTAAAGTAAAAGAAATTGGAAACCCAACAAAAATCGAGAACAACATTACTCCGATTAAAATAAAACCTAAAATTGCTGGATCTATAAATTCAGCTAACATTTATTCTTCCTCTCCTGGCCAAACCCCTTTTGTAGCAGCCCAATAACTTTTAAATAATTCTGAAACTCCCTGGATTATTAAAAAAACTATTCCAAACCATAAAGAGGCTTTTATTGGCCACATATATGGCATCCAAGCGGTATCCATACCTCTTTCACCTCTCATAATCGATTCTTGGACAAAGCCAGTAGTCATATAAAGAAAGACAATTAAACCTGGGAAATAAAATAATAAGTACAACCAAAAATCTATTCTGCCTTGCGTTTTTGTTTTGAAATTTCTATATAAAAAATCTGCTCTAATATGAACACCTTTTGACAATGCGTAACCAGCACCAAGCATAAATAAAGCCCCATACATAAATCTACTCATGTCATAGGCCCACATTGTAGGTGCAGTAAATAGTTTTCTTGCTAAAACTTCATAAGTCATAGCTAAAATTAAAGGTACTGTTATCCAGCAAACAACATTTCCTACCCGTTTACTAAATAAATCAATTTTTGTAATTGAAGATGCCATCCATTTAGGCATGCTCTTGGGCATTGGGCCAGAACCACCCCTTCTTTCAGCTATCATCTCATCAGAGATATCAAGTTTCATAGGTTTGACTGGTTTTTTTGGTTTGTGGTTTCTTGGCATTTAAAATTCTTAGGTAATTAAAAATAAAGCGGGCAATTAATTGCCCGCTTTATAAAGTATTTTAATACTATTTTAATGTTTCTGCGTGAGCCATTCCTAGCTTCGCATTAGACATTTGAGATCCAGACCAGAATGGTACTGCAATGTCAGCAAAGTCTTTTTGAGACTGCCATACTTTTGCAAAGAACTTATTCTTTGCAGCATTAGTCTCTAAAGATTTTTTAGCTGCAGCCATGTACGCTGGAAAATAGTCAGCTGGAGTGTCATGTAAAATAACACCATGCTTACCTGTAAGTTCAGCTAAAGCTTTTCCATTTTCGTATATTCTGTAACTCATTGATTTTGATAGAGATGCGTTCGCAGCAACTTCTAAAGCTTTCTTCTCTAAAGCAGACATCTTTTTGTATTTAGAGCCTGTAATATAGAAGTCAGCATTTACTACTACTTGGTGAAGACCTTGTAGGTAGTAATGTTTTAGAACTTTCTGGAAACCGAATGTCATGTCAGGTTTTGGACAACACCATTCAGCAGCATCAATTGTTCCTGCTTCAAGAGCTGGTAGAATATCTCCACCACCCATTGCAACAGACGCTACACCGATATCTTTATAAGTTTGTCCTGGAATTCCTGGAGGAGTTCTGAACTTGTACTTTCTAAAGTCAGCCATGCTATTAATTGGCTCTTTGAACCAACCTAAAGCCTCTGGACCTACTGGTTGTAACATGAAACCTTTGATATCTCTTCCCATCTCAGACCATAGTTGGTCGTAAAGTTCTTTACCACCACCATATTGGAACCAAGATAAAAATGCGATGTTATCAATACCAACACCTGCACCTGCTACTGGCGAACCAAATAACATAGCTGCTGGGTGATCACCTGACCAATAGTGAGTCCAAGCGAAACCACAATCGATAAGACCTTTATCAACTGCATCTAAAGTTTCTTTTACACCTACTACTGCTCCTGCTGGCATAATTTCAAACTTAAGTGAACCTTCTGTTAGTTCAGTAACTGTGTCAGTGAAATCTTTTAACATTTTCACTTCATCAGCT
>JAOHEU010000048.1 GCA_028097645.1 Candidatus Pelagibacter sp.
ACCTAGAGTCAAGGGCGTTTGCATTTATCAAAAAAGAATTAAATATTAAAAAAAATAAAATTAATTTAAATTTTTTTTTCATATTCTCTTCTTTTCTTTTTTTGAGATTTTTTTAATCTTGAAAAGTTTTTAAGTAATACTATCCAAGAAATAGTAATTATTAATAATGAGATAATAAAAATTGACCCAGCAAAATAATTATAAGCTCCGTGCAATAAAATTGGAACAATCATACACAGTGCTAAATTATTTTCTTTTTTAATGAACGTGTATTTCATAAAGAAATACCCCATTGTTGCTCCAAAAATTCCATGTGCTGGTATTGCTGAAAATGATCTTAAAATTGCAAGACCTTGTGAAGTTGTGCCAAAGTAATCACTTAAAACGTAAACATAGTAGATATTTTCTAACGTAGCAAAACCAAGAGAAACTGCTACTCCATAAACAATCCCATCAATTGGTTCGTTGAAATCTTTCATTTTATAAACCAATGAGTAAAGCACAGTGAATTTTAAAACTTCTTCAACAGGTGCTGCACTTAGAAAAGAGGATACAAGTGCATCATCAATATTCATATTTGAATAAATATTATTTAAAGCTGTATTGATGTAAAATGCTGGTATGCATAAAAAAATTCCATAAAAAAAAACTTTAATAATTTCACTAGTTGGTTCTGGAAAACGATCAGACTTTACAAAAAATAAAATAATTAATATTGAAGGCAAAATTGTAATTAACAAAGTAGACATTTAATTTCTTTCTATTGAGCTTTTAACTTTTAAAATTTTGTTCTCTAACTCATGAAAAGCATCATAAATTTCTTTTTTTTCTGCAGAAGATATTGCTGGACCTTTTTCACCTTTAGGATTTCTTGCAGTTTTAATGCTGTCTAATAATTTTCCTAATGAAATTGTAAATTGTACCAATAATTCATTCATACTTTGATCTTCAAACTTGGTTTTTTTTAATTCTTTTAAAATAATATATTCATGAGATCTTAATAAATAAGGACTTAGTCCTCTTTCGACGCAGGCCTTATCTATCTTAATTGCATCTCTATGATCTAATTGTTGTTCAAGATCAGGGTCACTACATTTTCGAATATAAGACTCGCTTTTACCTGTTACCTCTTCAATAATTTCTGTTTTTAAATTCTTTATAGCTTCAGCTAAACCATGTTCTATTGATGATAATTCTCTATTCTTTGCCATTATTTCCCTAAAGAAATTCTAACCTAAATATTGGACAAAAAAAATCAAATACTTGAGCCGTTTGTCCAATAGTTGCTATCCCATTTCACATGAAAGCTGACCTATCAATGATTATGTTTAATTCATGAAGACAACAACTAACGAAAGGAAACAAATGAAAAACAAAAACTTTTTAAAATCTTTGTTGCTAATAACAATGAATAGAGATTTTAAATCAATACCAATTATCAAAATTGATCAAAATTTTGATTTAGTAAAACTTAACAGAAAGGAGAGTATATGAAAAAGATTGGATTATTAATCACTCTATTAGTGATGACTGCATCTAGCGCTAACGCTGGTTATTGGTCACATACACCAAGTTTTGGTGGAGGATGGAAAAGTACTTATGTTCCTTCTTATGGTTATCAAGGAAATAACCAATGGGGTTGGAGATAAGTAACAACAAACTTGACCCCCAATTAATTTGGGGGTTAAGTTAAATAGAAAGGATAATATGACTAAAGAATTTACTATAACTTGCCCGAATTGTGATGAAACATTTGCAGCAGACGATGCATTTAAAAACCATCTTAAAAACAAAGAAAAAGAATTGGAAAAAAATCTTTCATCTAAAATTAAAAGTGATTTTGAAAAACAAAAAAAAGAAGAATTAAAAGAAATCTCTAATAAATTACAAGAAAGTGAAAAAGAGAAAATCGCTTACGCAAAGAAAATTGCTGAAAAAGATAAAGATTTTAAAAACAAAGAAAAAGAATTGGAAAAAAATCTTCAGAAACAAATTTCAGCTAAATTAGAAAAGCAATATGAACTAGATATCCAAAAAAAAGATAAAGAGGTTGAAATTGCTAATAGAAGACAATTACAAAGAATTAATGAAATGGAAAAACAATTAAAACAAAAATCTATGGAACTGCAAGGTGAAGGCCAGGAAGAACTTATAGAAGACTACTTATCTAGAAAATTTCCATCTGATAAAGTGTCTCCAGTTAAAAAAGGAGCAAAAGGAGGTGATTGTATACTTACAATTAGATCTGAAAATCGGGAGCCTATAGGTGAAATTTATTTTGAAAGTAAAGATCAAAAAACTTTTAAGGAAGAATGGGTTTCAAAACTATTAAATGACATGAAAGAAAAAAATATAGGTTATGGAATTTTAATAACAGTAGCTCTTCCCAAAGATTTTGAAAAAAATGATGGTTATGTAACTAGGCACGGAAAAAGAATTATAATAATTCCAATGAATTATCCTTTAATTCACAGTGTTGTCAGCCCACTTAGAAACCATTTGATCGAAGAGACAAAAAATAAAAAAGATTTTGATGCACCTAGAGAAATGAAACGTGCTTGGGACTTTATAACTAGCAATGAGTTTCATTTATCAATAAGAAATTTAGCAATGAGTATGATAAAAATGAAAAAACTAATAGAAAAAGAAAAAGCTTTTTATGAAAAAAATATTGCTAATAAAGAAAATGCTTTACTAGATATGAAGGATGAATTGAGTGATCTAGTTTTGTCTTTTAGAAAAAAGGTTGGAGATGTTTTGCCTGACAATTTACTAGAAAACAAAGATGATAATCAAGATTAAGTAAATAAAATTGTTATTTTTTTGGTTTTGGTCCAAACCTATTTTTACCTTTTGAACCATCACTGATTAAAAGAACAAAAATATATAATCCAATAATCGGTACAAAAGATATCAATACCCACCATCCAGATTTATTTACATCGTGAATTCTTCTAACTCCTGCCGCATATACGGGTATTAAATTTACGATGATCAATATAGACAACAATAACATCAGGTCGTTCTGGAAAACGAAAGTAAGAATATATAGAATTATATTATATAGTTGAAACCACCAGTACTCAGATTTTGATGCTCTTCCACTAAAGTCAAAAAATTTTTTATAACAGACTTGAAGTGACTCTACAAAGCTCATTATGTAGCTTAGCAAGTTTATATTAATAATTAAATTAAAAATTGTGATCGGTTGGTAAAAGGTTGGCAATAAGTTGGTAAAGAAAGAAGTAAAATATTTATTGAATTAAGCTTTGGTAATGCTAACTTATTTAAAGTTAGAAAGCAGAATTAGAAGTGTGA
>JAOHEU010000049.1 GCA_028097645.1 Candidatus Pelagibacter sp.
AGTGATGTTGTAATTACAATGCTTACAGATGATTTAGCAATTAATGATGTAATGGATAGTCCTAATTTTTTAGAAAACTTAAAATCAGGTGGTACTGTTATTGATATGAGCTCAGTTAAACCAACTACAGCAACCAAACATGGAAATAATTTTAAATCTAAAAATATAAATTATTTAGATGCACCTGTTTCAGGTGGAACAATTGGAGCTGAAGAAGGGTCATTAGCAATAATGGTTGGGGGTGAGCAAAATGTTTTTGATAATGTTGTTGATGTGTTTCAAACTATGGGTAATCCAACTTTAGTTGGACCAGTAGGTAGCGGACAAGTCTCTAAACTAGCAAATCAAATAATAGTTGGTTTAACTATTGGAGCTGTAGCTGAGGCTGTAACTCTTTGTGAAAAAGGCGGCAGGACCAAATGGCGGACTTAAAAATGATACCTGCATATTCACACAAAATAATATTCCAAACCAAATTGGATCAAAACCAAGAGCTAGTACTATTGGTAAAAAAATTGTAGTAACAGCTGCAGGCCAAGGAATTGGTAAAGCAACTGCAATTGCATTTCATAATGAAGGTGCAAACGTTATAGCAACAGATTTAAATGATAAAACTTTAGCTGATTTAAATAAAGAGTATCCTAATATTATAGTTAAAACGTTAGATTCAACTGACAATAATGCGATTTCAGAATTTGCAAAAAATTTGGATAAAGTAGACGTATTATTCAATGCAGTTGGATTTGTTCATCATGGAAGTATTCTTGAATGTGAAGATAAAGATTGGAATTTTTCTTTTGATGTAAATGTAAAATCTATGTACCAAATGTGTAAAGCAATTTTACCATTAATGGTAAAACAAAATGGCGGAAGTATAATCAATGTTTCATCATGCGCTTCAAGTTTAAAAGGATTTCCAAATAGATTTGTCTATGGAACTACTAAAGGCGCAGTTATTGGTTTAACTAAATCAATTGCAGCAGACTTTGTAAAACAAAATATCAGATGCAATTCTATTGCACCTGGAACAGTATTTTCACCTTCATGGCAAGACAGAGTAAATCAAAGCCCAGATCCAGTTCAAGCTAAAAAAGATTTTATAGCAAGACAGCCTATGGGAAGATTAGGAACTGCAGAGGAGATTGCTGCCGTAGCCGTATATTTAGCAGGTGATGATGCAACATTTACGACAGGAACAACAATTTCTGTTGATGGTGGAATTTCAATTTAATTAATATAAAGAGGAAAACTATGAAGTTATTAAGAGTAGGACAAAAAGGAAGTGAAAAGCCAGCAGCTTTAGACAAAGAAGGCAAGATTAGAGATATTAGTTCACATATTGGAGATTTAAATCCTGACCATGTGAATTTTGAAACTATATCAAAATTAGAAAATATAGATTTATCATCACTACCAGAACTATCTTCGAGTGAAAGAATTGGTTCGTGTGTAACTAAACCAGGTAAGTTTGTAGCAATTGGATTAAATTATTCTGATCATGCTGCTGAAACAGGTGCGGAAGTTCCTTCAGAACCTATCATGTTTATGAAAGCTACCAGTTCTATAGTAGGCCCTAATGATGATGTTGAAATCGTATCAGGTTCAAAGAAATTAGATTGGGAAGTTGAGCTTGGGATTGTAATAGGAAAAGAAACAAAACATATTTCAGAAGATAAAGCCCAAGATCATATTTTAGGTTATTGTCTAGTCAATGATGTTAGTGAAAGAGAATGGCAAATTGAAAAAATGGGTCAATGGGTTAAAGGAAAATCACATGATACCTATGGACCAATTGGACCATATCTTGTTACAAAAGATGAAATAGCAGACATAAATAATCTAAAAATGAGTTTAGATGTTAATGACAATAGAATGCAAACTGGTAACACAAGTACAATGATATTTAATGTGAATGTAATTGTATCTTATGTTAGTAAATTCATGTCTTTACAGCCTGGTGATATAATAACTACTGGAACACCTCCTGGTGTTGGTATGGGAATGAAGCCTCAACAATTTTTAAAAGCAGGGGATACAATGAAATTATCAATAGAAAACTTAGGTGAGCAAAACTCGAAAGTAGTTGCTTTATAATAAATTGTGAAAATAACTTCTATTAAAAGTCATGTACTTAGATATGAGTTAGAAAAAGAGTTAGGATATTCACAACAATATTATAAATCTAGAACAGCTCATCTTGTAGAAGTTCAAACTGATGAGGGAATTACAGGCTGGGGAGAGTGTTTTGGACCTGGTAATATTGCTTTAGCAAATAAGTTTATTGTTGAAAAAGTTATCCGACCACTAATTATTGGTGAAGATCCTTTAAATAAAGAGCATATCTGGCATAAAGTATACAATCTTTTAAGAGATAGTGGACAAAAAGGAATGCCAATCCAAGCATTGTCAGGAGTTGATATTGCATTATGGGATATATTAGGAAAAAAAACCAATACTCCTCTTTATCAACTTGTTGGTGGAAAATGTAATGATCAAATCCCAGTTTATGGGTACGGAATGATGTTACAAAAAAAAACTACTTCAGAGTTAATTGATTTATTCAAGGAAGAGGCAAAACAAATTAAATCTAAATACTTTAAAGCAATGAAAATGAAAGTTGGATTAGGTCCGATAGAGGATCTAAAGCTTGTAAGAGCTATAAGAGATGCAGTAGGACAAGATTTTAAGTTAATGGTAGATGCAAATCATGCTTACAATTTAAATGACGCCTTATATGTTGGAAGAGGTTTAGATGAACTCGATATTTTTTGGTTCGAAGAGCCTGTAGCACCTGAAGATTATGATGGTTATAGAGAATTGAAGCAAAAAATTAATACTAATATTGCAGGTGGGGAAGCGGAGTTTACAAAATATGGATGGAACGAGTTAATTAAAAAAAGATGTATTGATATAGCTCAGCCAGAAGTTTGTGGATTAGGTGGAATTACTGAATATTTAAAAGTATCTGCATTAGCGCAAGCTAACTTCATACCAGTAATTAATCACGTTTGGGGATCTGCTGTAAGTATCGCAACTAATCTACATTTGCTAACTGCTCAACCTGATATGCCGGGAGGCTTATTTCCATCAAAATCAATGCTTGAGTTTGATACTACGGAAAAAAATATTTTTATAACAGAATTACCAACAGAGAGTTTTTCAATTTTAGATCAAGTTAAGCAAAATAATGGATTTGCTTCAGTATCAGATAATCCAGGAATAGGAATTACACCCAATCAAGATTTTATAAAGGAGTTTGA
>JAOHEU010000005.1 GCA_028097645.1 Candidatus Pelagibacter sp.
AGATAAATTTTAATGGATTTCTGTCAGTAATGGCTATATCATAATAGATTGTATATTGCTCCCAATCACCACCTACTTTCCATCTTGTTCCAGTAAATAATATTAGAGTCAAAAATAAAAATTGACCCAAATGCTTAATATGGCGAATTTTATCATTATAAAATGCAAGAATGGAGGAAACAAAAAGAAATAACAAGTAATTCATTATTATTTTTAACTTATAATTTTTTTATACTGAATATAAAGAAAAATTTGATTTTAATATTTTTAAAAAAAAACCTAAAATTTATATCAAAAAATTGGTGGGCCGTGTTGGTTACGCTCCAACTACCCCTGCAATGTCAATGCAGTACTCTACTATTGAGCTAACGGCCCATCTAGATTAACTTTCTAAGAAACTTTTTAATTGTTTGGATCTACTTGGATGTTTAAGTTTTCTTAGAGCTTTTGCTTCAATTTGTCTAATCCGTTCTCTTGTAACAGAAAATTGGAGACCAACCTCTTCTAAAGTATGATCTGTATTCATTCCAACACCGAACCTCATTCTCAAAACTCTTTCTTCTCTTGGGGTTAAAGTGGATAATATTTTAGTAGTAGCTTCACCAAGATTCGATTTGATTGCTTGCTCTAATGGTGCCAAAGCTTTTGTGTCTTCAATAAAATCTCCCAAACTACTATCCTCTTCATCACCAACAGGTTTTTCTAATGAAACAGGTTCTTTAGAAATTTTAAGAACTTTTCTTACTTTATCAAGTGGCATTCTAAGTTTTTGAGCTAATTCTTCAGGAGTCGCTTCTCTTCCAAATTCACTTAAAATCAATCTTTGAGTCCTAACAATTTTATTAATTGTTTCGATCATGTGTACTGGAATCCTAATGGTTCTAGCTTGGTCAGCAATTGATCTTGTAATAGCCTGTCTAATCCACCATGTTGCATAAGTGGAAAATTTGTATCCTCTTCTATACTCAAATTTATCAACAGCTTTCATTAAACCTATATTACCTTCCTGAATTAAATCCAAAAACTGAAGACCTCTATTTGTATATTTTTTTGCAATTGATATTACCAATCTTAAATTAGCTTCAACCATTTCTTTTTTAGCAATTCTAGACTCTTTTTCACCTTTTTGAACTCTGCTCACTAATTTTTTAAAGTCTGTTACAGATATTCCCAACTTATGACTAATCTCTATTAATCTTTCTCTAATATTTTTAAACTCTTCTTTGTTTTTTGCAAAAAACTTTTTCCAGATTGAATTTGTATCTAAAAATTTTTTAAGATTTGGGTTAATTTCATTGCCAATATAAAACTTAATAAACTCATTTCTTGGAATGTTGTGATCCATTGCTAGTCTTAAAAGATTTCCTTCTAAAGATATAATTTTTTTATTCTCTACATAATGCTTTTGAACTAACTCTTCTAAAACTGAAGGTGATAACTGAAGTGACTTAATATTTTCTAAAATGTCATCTACAATCTTTTGGTATCCTTTTTCTTTTGCTGAAGAAAAATTTTGTGAATTTAAAACACAATCTAGTTTTTCTTTTTGGTATTTTATTAATTTTGTATATTCTTTTGTTAATGTATGTACTGTTTTTAAAACTTTTGGTTTAATTTCAGTCTCCATTGCAGCAAGTGTGGGGTTAAATTCTTCATCATCAGTATCACCAGAGCTATCGTCCTTATCGGTCTCACCTGCATTCTTTTGTTTTGCGCTAGGTCCAGTTGACTCATCTTCCATGTAATTAGTATCAATATCAATAATTTCTCTAACCAGAATTTCATCTTTTTGTAATTGATCATTCCATTCATAAAACTGTTGGGCAGTCATTGGGCTTTGTGATAGAGCAATTAGCATTACATCTTTCCCAGCTTCAATTCTTTTGGCAATTGCAATTTCACCTTCTCTTGAAAGTAACTCAACACCCCCCATTTCTCTTAAATACATTCTGATAGGATCATCACTTTTCTCCATCGTCTTAGCTTCATCCTTGGAAGATCCCTCTTTTTTTCTCAAGACTTTAAAATCAGATTTTTTTTCTACTAAAGCTACACCTTCATCTAAAATATGAATAAATGCTTGTGATAAATTTTCATCAGACAGATTTCTTTTACCGAGAGATTTACTTAGCTCTTCATAAGTAATAAAACCTCTGTGGGTTCCTCGACCCATTAACCTAGCAAATGATTTAGTAATTATTCTTTCCACAACAGTATAAGTTTGAGAGACTTATATAATATCAAATTAGCAAAAATCCATTGCTAAATTACTCAGATTAGTTGAATTTTCTTTCGTTTTTGAGCTCTTTTAGCTCATTAAATGTTGTTTCGCTCATATCCTTTGAAAACCTTGATTCTAATTCTTGGATTCTAAACTCTAAATCATAATTAAATAAATCTTTTGAAATATCATCGAGTAGCTCAATGACTTGATCTTCATTATCGAATTTATTTTTAAGAATGTGTTTAATTGGAGCAAACTTATTTATTTTATCTAACAATTGTTTATCAAAATTTAGACTTTCAATACTGATTTGCTCGCCTTTCCTTAATCTGTCTATTATAGAATTAAATATTTGCTTATTTATTTCTGTAAATAATTTAATATTTTCAACTAAGTGAATATTTGCTTGAAAAAAAGATAAATTATTTAGAATTAAATACAATAAAGAAAATTCTTTTAATTCTACACCTGATATTGACTGACTTTCATTAAAATGTTTTTTAGTTGAATCAAGTGATTTTGTCTTTTTTACATAAAACTTTTTCTTATTTTGATTAGAATGAGGTGTTAACTCTGCAATTTTTTCTAAAAAGTATTCAAGAACATATTTTTTAATGAAATCATCTTTAATAGTGTTTGCTATAAATCTAAGTTTTTTTTCAAATATTGCCATTGAGGAAGGGTTATTTTCAGTTTGTTTTTTATAGTGACTAAAAATAAATTGATGAATAGATAGTTTGCTTTGTTTTGTGAAATCAACGAAATAGTTTTTCCCATGTTTATTCACGTAACTATCAGGATCTTCTTTATCTGGTAAAAATAAAAATGATATTTGTTTTTCGGGTCTTAATTCTCTGATAGAGTTTTCAGCAGCTCTTAAGGCAGCTTTATACCCACTTTCGTCCCCATCAAAACAAATTATTATATCATCAAAAAATTGATTTAAGGTTAAGATTTGTTTATCTGTTAATGAAGTACCAAGGTTTGCAACTACGTTTTCAATTCCATTTTTACTCAAACCAACAACGTCCATATAACCTTCAACTAAATAAATATGATCTAATTTATTAGATAATTTTCTAGCTAAATCTAAGTTATATAAGTTTGAACCTTTTTTAAAAAAAATTGTTTCTGGTGAATTAATATATTTGGCTAAGTAATCTAAATTTTCTATTATTCTTCCACCCAAAGCAATTGGTTGTCCTGAGATATTGTTAATTGGAAAAATTAATCGCCCTCTAAATCTTTCAACATAAACTTTTTTCTTTTCATCCAAATAAAACAACCCGCTTTCTACTAATGCTTGTTCACTAAATTCTTCTTTAAGTTTATCAAAAAAACTTGGATTTTTTTCAATATAACCAATTTTAAATTTTTTAACTTCTTCTTTTCCTAATGATCTATTTTTTAAATAGTCTCTTGCATTAGAGTATTTTTCATTTTTTAATAACTCACTATGATAAAAATCAACATATTGGCTGTAAATTGACAAATATTCATTCCATTTTTTTTCTCTTTCTTCATCTTGTTTTGAAAACATATAAGGTTGCATCCCAGCTAATTGAGCCAAGTGTTTGACCGCTTCCCCAAACTTAAAATTTTGAGTTTTCATTACAAAATCAAAAATATTTCCATGCTCTGACGTTGCAAAACAATGATAAAATTCTTTTTCATCATTAACAGTAAATGATGGAGTTTTTTCAGTTTTAAACGGAGATAAACCTACGTATTCTTTGCCTCTTTTTTTTAAGGCAACTGATTTTGATACTACTGTTGAAACTTTAAGCCTTGTTTTTATCTCATCAAGATACTCTTTAGGGTATTTCATTAATTGCCTAATAATTCCTTAATTAAAGGTCCTGCTTTTGCAAAATCAATTTCATCAGCATAATCTTTTTTAAGTGCACCCATTACTTTACCCATATCTTTGACTGAGCTTGCTCCAAGTTTGGAAATTATGTCTGCACATATTTTCTTGGTTTCCTCTTCACCAAGTTGTTTGGGCAAAAATGCAGTTAGAATTTTATATTCATTTTGCTCAATTTCTAAAAGATCTGTTCTGTTATTTTTTTTATAAATATCAATCGATTCGGCTCTTTGTTTAACCATTTTTTTTAGAAGCTTCTTGATATCTTCATCATCAGTATCTTTTTTGTTGGGACCCGACCTATTTACAATGTCTAAATCTTTGATTGATGATAAAATTAACCTGTAGGTTGATATTTTAGTTTTATCTTTAGCTTTTAAAGCGTTTTTATATTCTGTCTCGATAGTTTCTTTTAATGCCATAATTTTTTAATCTACTTGAAAGATAAAATTCTTCAAAAGAAAAATTGTTTTTTTACAATTTTATAATACATCTCTGTTGCGATAATAATGCAATTATTGTATTAACCTCTAACTCATGAGTTGTAATTGATCAAAAAAGCAAAAAAATCGAACTCAAAAATTTCACAAATCAGTACAGGCGTTTTAGTTCTTGAAAACAAGAAGGTTTTTAAAGGAATAGGAATTGGTTACCAGGGGGAAGCGACGGGTGAGGTTTGTTTTAATACTTCATTAACTGGTTACCAAGAAATTATCTCTGATCCATCCTATGCAGGACAAATTATAAATTTTACGTTTCCTCACGTAGGAAATGTAGGAACGAATAAAGAAGATTACGAGTCAGAAAAGATTTGGACAAAAGGAGTAATTTTTAATTCAGAAATTACTTCGCCGTCAAACTATAGATCTTTTCAGCATTTAGATGCATGGCTTAAGAAAAATAAAATAGTTGGTATTACTGGTTTAGATACCAGAAGTTTAACAAATTTCATTAGAGATAAAGGTGCTCCTAAAGGAACTATTGCATATTCCAAAACAGGTAAATTTAATATTAGCAAAATAACTAACTCAACAATTAAATGGAGTGGATTAAAAAACCTTGATCTTGCTGAAAAAGTAACTACGCCAAAGAGTTATATCTGGAAAGGTTTTAAAACTTGGAAAAAAGAAACTGGATATAAAAAAAATAATAAGAATTTATTTCATGTAGTTGCAATTGATTATGGAATAAAGAAAAATATTTTAAGATATTTTTCAGACTTTAATTGCAAAGTAACTGTTGTTTCATGCAAAACACCAGCTGATAAAATTTTAGCACTTAAACCAAATGGTATATTTTTATCTAATGGTCCAGGAGATCCAGCGGCAACTGGAAAATATGCCATTAAAATAGTTAGAGATTTAATAAATAAAAACTTACCTATATTTGGTATTTGTCTTGGTCATCAAATACTTGCTTTGACATTAGGTGGTAAAACAAAAAAAATGAAACTTGGACACAGAGGCGCAAATCATCCAGTTAAAAATTTAATTCATGATAATGTTGAAATCACCAGTCAAAATCATGGCTTTGAAGTAGTAAAAGAAAATTTACCTAAAAATATTGAAATCACTCATAAATCTTTATTTGATAACAGTATCGAGGGAATAAAAATAAAAAATAAACCAGTATTTTCTGTTCAATATCACCCTGAGTCAAATCCAGGACCTCAAGACAGTGTTTATTTATTTCAAGAATTTATTAACAACATGAAAAAAAATGCCAAAAAGAAAAGATCTTAAAAAAATATTAGTGGTTGGAGCCGGTCCTATTATCATTGGTCAAGCTTGTGAATTTGATTATTCAGGAACACAAGCCTGTAAAGCTTTAAGAGATGAGGGATATAAAGTCATATTAATTAACTCAAATCCAGCAACAATAATGACTGATCCTGATGTTGCGGATAAAACTTATATTGAACCTATTACTTTAGAAGTTTTAGAAAAAATTCTTAAAAAAGAAAAACCAGATGCAATTCTTCCAACTATGGGTGGTCAAACTGCACTTAATCTTGCAATGGAAGCTGAGAAAAAAGGAATTCTTAAAAAATACAAAATAGAATTAATTGGGGCTAACTCTAAAGCTATCTCAAATGCTGAGGATAGAAAGAAATTTAGAAAAAACATGATTGATATCGGTTTAGATCTACCTAAATCTGAAATCGTAAACAATATTAATCAAGCATCTAAAGTTTTAAAGAAAATCGGATTACCTGCAATCATAAGACCTGCGTTCACTCTTGGAGGTCTAGGTGGAGGTATAGCTAAAAACGAAAAAGAGTATCTTAAAATAATTAAAAGTGGATTACACGAGTCGCCTGTTAACCAAGTGCTAGTTGAAGAATGCTTGGAGGGCTGGAAAGAATTTGAGATGGAAGTTGTAAGGGATAAGAAAGATAACTGTATTATAATCTGCTCTATCGAAAATATTGATCCAATGGGAATACATACTGGAGATTCTGTTACTGTTGCCCCTGCTCTAACATTAACTGATAAAGAGTACCAAGTAATGAGAAATGCTTCAATTGCATGTTTAAGAAAAATTGGAGTTGAGACAGGTGGATCAAATGTTCAGTTCGCGATCAATCCAAAGAATGGTCGAATGGTTGTAATTGAGATGAACCCAAGAGTATCTCGTTCATCTGCACTTGCATCAAAAGCAACTGGATTTCCAATTGCAAAAGTTGCTGCTAAACTTGCTGTTGGCTATACTTTAGATGAATTAAAAAATGAAATTACAAAAGTAACTCCTGCATCGTTTGAACCTAGTATTGATTATGTGGTAACTAAAATTCCAAGATTTACATTTGAAAAATTTTCAACTTCTCCTGCAACTTTGGGCACATCCATGAAATCAGTTGGAGAAGCTATGGCAATTGGAAGAAACTTTAAAGAGTCGCTTCAAAAAGCATTGGTTTCTCTTGAAACTGGTTTTTCAGGATTGGACCGAATATTTGATTTAAATAAAAAACAAATTGAAAAAAAACTTAAAGAAAACATACCAAATAAAATTTTGTTAGTTGCAGAAGCAATTAGAAAAAAGATCGATTTAAAGAGAATATTTACTTTATCTAAGATTGATCCGTGGTTCTTAGAACAAATTAAAGAAATTGTAGATAATGAAACTAAGATTAAAAACAAAGGATTACCTAAAGATTTTAACGAGTTTAACCGAATTAAATCAATTGGTTTTTCTGATAAAAAACTATCAGAATTAACAAAAACTTCTGAAGATGTTGTCAGACGAAAAAGAACAGCACTTAAAATATTACCTGTATTTAAAAAGGTTGATACCTGTGCAGCTGAATTTAAATCGTTTACTCCATATATGTATTCAACATATCAGCGTAATTTTTCAATTAATTCAGAATGTGAAGCTGATCCATCAGCTAAGAAAAAAATTATAATATTAGGTGGTGGACCTAATAGAATAGGACAAGGAATAGAGTTTGATTATTGTTGTTGTCAGGCTAGTTTTGCATTGAAAGACGCTGGTTTTGAGACCATCATGATTAATTGTAACCCTGAAACAGTTTCAACTGATTATGACACCAGTGACAGGTTATACTTTGAGCCGTTAAAAGAAGAATATGTCTTTAATATTATAAAAAAAGAAAAAGAAAAAGGAAATCTAGTTGGTGTTATTGCGCAGTTTGGAGGTCAAACTCCAATTAAACTTGCTAAATTTTTACACGATAACAAGCTGCCAATTTTAGGGACGCAATACACATCAATTGATTTAGCAGAAGACAGAGATAGATTTAGAAACCTACTCAACAAATTAAAGTTAAAACAAGCTGAAAGCGGAATTGCTAAAACCTACAAGGAAGCAATTAAAATAGCTGAAAAAATTGGTTTACCATTGATGGTTAGACCTTCTTACGTATTAGGTGGAAGAGCAATGGAAATTGTTCACGAAAAAAGCCAGCTTAAAAACTTTGTTGAAGAAGCTTTTAAAGCAGCTGAAGAAAATCCAATTTTAATTGATAAATTTATCGATCATGCAATGGAAGTTGATGTTGATGCAATATCTGATGGAAAACAAGTTCATGTAGCAGGCATTATGCAACATATTGAAGAAGCTGGCATTCACTCTGGGGACTCTGCCTGTAGTTTGCCTCCAGTTTCAATTAAACTTTTCTTAATTAAAGAAATAGAAAATCAAACTAAGAAATTAGCTTTAGCTTTAAAAGTTAAAGGTTTCATGAATATTCAATTTGCTATCAAAAATGATAAGATTTATGTAATCGAAGTAAACCCTAGAGCAAGTAGAACAGTACCATTTGTATCTAAAGCAAAAGGTCTTCCTCTTGCTAAAATTGCATCAAGAGTTATGGCTGGTGAAAAATTATCCAAGTTTAATTTAAAAGATAAATCTAAAGGAATGTATGCTGTTAAAGAAGCAGTATTTCCTTTTAATAAATTTCCTAATAGTGATTTACTTTTAGGACCTGAAATGAAATCAACTGGTGAAGTGATGGGATTTGATAAAGACTTTGGTATGGCTTTTGCCAAAAGTCAAATTGCAGCAGCTAACTCATTACCAAAACAGGGACTAGCGTTTGTATCATTAAAAGACTCTCACAAAGATGAGGGAATTGATTTAGCTAAAGAGCTTATCAAACTAAATTTTACATTATGCGCAACAAGAGGAACGGCAGAATATATTCAAAAACATGGAATGAAGTGTAAGATTATAAATAAAGTAAGTAGTGGATCTCCACACATTGTTGATGTTTTAGACTCTAAAAAAATTGCTTTGGTAATTAATACAGGGGGTGGAAACTCTGAACATAGACTAAATGATGCAATAGCATTAAGAAGAGCAACACTTAAGAATAAAGTTCCCTATTGCACAAACATGTCTACTGCTCAAGCATGCTTGCAAGCTATCAAATCTCTGAAAACTAAAAAATTAGAAGTTACTTCGCTTCAAGATATTTAATGGGAAGATAGCCCAGTATTTGCAATATTAAAGATCATATCATCATAGCTCATATCAAGATTTAACAAGCATGATCTGTAAAAGTATCCTTTTCGAAGACCTGGCATTAAATTTGCTTCTATAAAATGAGGAACACCAAGGTGATCCATTTTAATATCAATTCTACCAAATGATTTACCTCCCAAAGCTTTAAATGAAACTTTTGCTATTTTTGAAATTTTATTAAAAATTTTAATATCAGTAACTGGAATTACTTTTTCTTCATCATTTTTTTTTACATCAAAATCTAAAATGCAATGACCATTAACATTTTTTTTAACTATAATTTCTATAGGCATAGCTGTTATAGTTCCATCAATACTGTCTTCAAAAATACCTACACTATATTCTTTACCAGCCAAATAGGTTTCTACCAAAGAAGATGAGTTTTGATTAATCTTAATATCTAAAACTTTTGCTTTAAAACTTTTAAAATTAAGAACAATCGAATTTTTATCAACTCCTATACTGTCACCACCTTTGACTGGTTTTATAAAGAGAGGAAATTTTAATGGAATTGAGCGTTTAGTTGAATAATCACCAGGATTTGTAATAAAAAAATCAGCAGTCTTAATTTTTGCAATTTGCATAATTTTTTTAGCTCGATTTTTATCGCTTTCATTATTAAGTGCAGCAACATTTGATGCAATATATGGAATTTCATATAAATCTAGATAATCATTGAGCCAAATTTTTTTGTTTTTAAATAAAAAGTATTTAACACCTGAGAAAACTAAATCAGGTTTTCTAATTACTAATTTCTCTAAATCTTTTTTTGAAATAATTGTAGTTATTGATACACTTTTGTATCTTTTAGATAAAATTTTTAAAATTTTAATTTCTTCCAAAATAATTCCAACATTTGGTTGATGAGAATTTTTTATACCAAAATTAGGAACCACAACTATCTCAATTGATTTATCAATTTTAATACTAAAAACGTTATTTTTCTTTGAAGGTAGAATATTTGTTGCCAATGGCAATGTTTGCTCAGTTATATTTTTTATAATCATAATGAATTTCTTCCATTATTTGCTTCCAAATAATGAATTATCTTAATTAATTTATTTCTAAAAGTTATTGCCTAGGTAGAGAATATTTATTTTGTCTGGCAGTATTTAAAAACTAACCCTAACACCTATTGTGATCATTAGATACATATGATTGGCAGTAAAAAGTTACTTGACCTTCCAATCTGTAGGGAAAGTGACATAATTTACCTGAATGCAACGTCTTTCTTTAACTATCGTCTTCTTCTCCATCCCGTGCCAAGTGTTTGGCCCACTAGTAAACATGTATCCATAGTTATTTTTATAAGGAACCGTTTTGACCTTTTCTAATTTTTCGTTGTAAAAGTCTGTTCCAAGATCCTCAGATTCATTTGCATTATTTACAAAAATCAACCCTGACATCAGCTTTTCTTTAATATCACAATGAGGTTTTAACCAAAATCCCTCTCGATCACAGATAACCTCAACTCTAACATATGAGTTTGATAAATCTTTATTGATCATTTTTGAAATAGTTTGGTGAACTTGTTTTGATTGAAGTTCGTTTATAAATTTTACAAGATTTGGAAATTGATGTTGATTTTCTTTGGTTACGAAGCATCTAAACTTTATTGCCTCACCACCTGAAGCTATTCCTTCTCTAAATTCTGAAGTACCACCATCGATTGCTCTGGTTCCATCGTAGTTAAGATTGTGCTTACTTACATCCGGAATATCAGCTTTAACTATTTCTTCTATTGCTCCATCCGTAAGTGCATTATGATATTCCCAATGATCAAAGGGAGAATTGTGTTTCTTTGATTGATTTTGAATTGAATTTAAAAATGACATTAAGAATTAATTTTTTGTTTGATAATATTTGCCACTCTATTCGTTTCATCTAGCTTTTGATAGTTCCAATTTTCTAATTCTTCACCTAAATTTCTAATTATATTTAGCTCTCTAAATAAATTTCTAAATTTTTGAAATCTTTTGTCATTTTTTTTTGGCAAAATACTTGCAATATAAATTGGCTTACCAGTTAAAGCTGCTTCAGAAATCATTGAACTTGAGTCACATGTAACAATAATATTTTCAGATATTGATAAAGCTGATAAATATGCTTTTTTATCAACATCCATTATAATTGTGTGATTATCCCCAAAAAATTCTTTGGCATAATGAATGGTATTAATTGGTGTTCTCATCGATGGAATTACTACTAATTGAAAATCATGTTTTTTTAATAATTTGTATAGAGATGTAAAAATATGTTTCATATTTTTTGTTGAATAGTCATAATACTTTGTTGGACCACCCATTATTAAAGTCCAAATTTTTCTTTCGTCTTTTTTAATAAATGAATTCAAATAATCTTTATTTTCACTAATCTCGTTTTCAGTAAGGTAATGAATGGCTCCCTTTGTGCTAATTACATTGTGACCTTCTATTCCATCATGCTCTGGAGCAACAATAAAATCAAAATGATTTAAATCTACTTTTGGATCTTGAATGTGAATATTAAATGCTTTTTTGTTTGCTGTATTCTTTAAGTGAATTGAAGGAATAACACTTTTACGTCCACATGAGATGATCACATCAAAATCATCGTGATTAATTTTTTTAAAAACACGCTGTGAAACTGGGCTAAGATTTGGAGGAATTAATTTCCAAAAATGATTTAGTTCAACCTTGTGGTGTGTAAAATCTATATCCAAGGCTTTAGCCAAACCTTCTACTTGACTGATCATGCCATGCATACCTTCGGTCAATAATATCCCTTTTAATTTTGCCATTTATCCTTATATAACTTTTGTATGAGTGATAATCCAACAAAACACACAAAAGTGTTAATAATTGGATCCGGTCCAGCCGGATACACTGCCGCTGTTTATGCTGCTCGAGCAATGTTAAGTCCTGTTTTAGTTTATGGTTCAGCTCCTGGTGGACAATTAACTACAACAACAGATGTAGAAAATTTTCCTGGTTTTGCTGATGTAATTCAGGGTCCTTGGTTGATGGATCAAATGAGAGATCAAGCTAAAGCTGTTGGTACAGAAATGATTGAAGATCATATCTCTTCAGTAAATTTAAAATCTACACCGTTTGAAGCAGTTGGTGATAGTGGTCAAAAATATACTGCAAATAGTATAATTATATCAACTGGCGCTCAAGCTAGATGGTTAAATTTAGAATCTGAACAAAAATTTAGAGGCTTTGGAGTTTCTGCATGTGCTACATGTGATGGTTTCTTTTTTAAAGATAAAGAAGTTGCTGTTGTTGGTGGCGGTAATGCTGCTGTTGAAGAAGCAATGTTTCTTACAAAATTTGCATCAAAGGTAAAACTAATCCATAGAAGAGATGAGTTAAGAGCTGAAAAGATGCTTCAAAAGAAATTAATGGAAAATAAAAAAATTGAAATCATTTGGGATAGTGCTGTCGATGAAGTAATTGGTGACGGTGAACCCAAAAATGTTACAGGGATTAAAGTTAAAAATTTAAAAACTAACAATGTAGAAGAAATGAAAATTGATGGTTTATTTATTGCAATTGGTCATGATCCTGCAACAGCTTTATTTAAAGAACAGTTAGATATGGATAAAGAAGGTTATTTATTAACTAAACCAGATTCTACCGAAACCAATGTCCCTGGAGTTTATGCTGCAGGAGACGTTAAAGATAAAACTTTTAGACAAGCCGTTACAGCTGCAGGAATGGGTTGTATGGCAGCATTAGAAGCCGAAAAATTCCTATCTCACTAATTTAGATATTTACTATTTTGGAAATTTCTTTTTTTCTACCTAGGCTCCATTTTTTTAAAGCAGATATTATGGGTATCACCGAATTTCCAAATTCACTTAATTTATATTCTACGTTTTGAGATTTATTTATAATTTTAACAACTAAACCATCTTTTCTCATTTCATAAAGTTTTCTTACCAAAACCTGAGAACTAATATTAGTTACTGTTTTTTTAAGCATATTAAATCTTATTTTCTTATTTTCATAGATTCTTAGGATAATAAAAATTTTCCATTTACCTCCTAATAATTTCATAACGTTTGAAAAAGGACATGATTGTTTTTTATTAACTTTTTCCATATCTCTTTTGTAATCAAATAACAAAAAATGACCAGTCATGATTTAAGTAACATTAAAGTGACTAGTAAGCTTATAATTAGTTGATAAAAGATTATTTATGTTCATATGTACTAAAACATAAATTTAATTAAAAGGACCAACAAAATGACAAATAAAGTATTATTAACTGGAATAAGTGGATGGATAGCAAAACATACTGCAATAGAATTATTAAATGCAGGATATGAAGTTTTAGGAACAGTTAGAAATAAGGAACTTATTGATCAAACAAAAGAAACTATAAGCAAATATGCATCAACTGAAAAATTGTCATTTGTTGAATTGGACCTTTTAAAAGATGATGGATGGAATGAAGCTGCTAAAGAGTGCAAATATATAATGCACATTGCTTCACCTTTTCCTTACAAAGTTTCAAATAATAGAAATAGTTTATTGGCACCTGCTGTAGATGGAACGTTAAGAGTTTTAAAAGCTGGTGTTAATGCAAATGTAGAACAGATAATTAAAACTTCTTCGATTGTTGCAATGTTTAGAAAGCCAAACAGAAGTAACCCTTATACATTTGGAGAAAATGATTGGACAGATGAAAATTGGACAGAGGGGGTAACTGACTACTTTTTATCAAAAACAAAAGCTGAAAGGCTTGCTTGGGAATTTATGAATGGCAAGGGATTAAAAAATAAGTTCACTACTATTTGTCCTGGGGGAGTATTTGGTGATGCATTAGATAAAAAGGGAGGAACTTCAATTGAATATGTTAGACAGTTTCTAAAAGGCAAATTTCCTGCAGCACCTAAGTGGGGAGTTTTAATTTCTGATGTAAAAGATATAGCACAAGCACACGTTGCTTGTATTGGCAATAATAATGTTGGTGGACGAAGATTAATTGTAGGCAAAGAAGTAAAAACTCTAATTGAGCTATCTCAAATAATGGCTGAAGCAATGCCAGAATATGCAAAAAAACTTCCAAAAAAACATCTTCCAAATTTTATGGTTAAATTGTTTAGCTACTTGGACTCAAGTGCAAAAACAATGATTCCAGACCTTGGGATCACAATGCAAACTGACACAAGTTATGCTGAAGAATTATTAGGATTAAAATTTAATCCTGCAAAAGGATGTATATCTGAAACTGCTAAATCTGTTGTAAGATTAGGGTTAGTTTAAAACTAATTCAGCTATTTCGTTTGACTCAAAGATATTTTTTTCTAGGTTTTCATTTGCAGTCCTAATCATAGCTTTTGCAACAGTTGCTGAATGAATAGGTTTCATTTTTTTTATAGGGCCTAAAAATAGTGGAGAAAATAGTTTAAATATAAAAATTCCTATTTTCTCGCCTATTCTCTTTTCTTTTCGATCGCCCAATAAGAAAGAGGGTCTCATAATTCCAAGTTTTGGAAAGTTAAGCTTTTTTAATTCCTCTTCAACTTCTCCTTTGAACTTTAAATAATCTCCTGAACTTTTTGGATCTGCATAACCAGATGAGACAAAAACAAATGAATTTACTGAGTTTAATTTAGCAATTTGAGCAATTTCTTTAGGCATATCAAGTTCTACTCTTCGATATTCATTTTTATCAGGTGAATTTTGCTTTGTTGTACCAATACAAAAGAAGCAATCATCTCCCTTGATATCCTCTTTGTGATTTTGTAAATTATTAAAATTAGTCTTAATAACCTCTACTTTTGGATCACTAATTTCAGGATCTTTACGTATAAATAACTTTATTTTAGAATATTTATTATCGTTAATTAATTGATTAAGTAGGTGGCCTCCCACCAAACCGGATGAGCCAAATAATAATGCTGTTTTCATTATTGCTTTTTTATTTTAAATATCATTTTTTAATTAATTATAAGGTCTAATTTGCTTGTAACAAAATATAGCTAATCAGCTATACCTAGATTGTGAAAAAAGGTAAATACATTAAAACTTTTAAACTGTTGCTTCCTTATTTGTGGCCTAAAAAAAGAAAAGATTTAAGGATACGAGTTAGTTTTGCGGTTGTTTCATTAGTTTTAGCAAAAATAGCAAGTGTTAGTACTCCTTTAGTATTGGGTAGTGCGGTAAACTCTCTGACAGAATTAAGTTCAGGCATTAATCTATTTATGCTAGTACCAATTGCTTTAGTAGTTGGCTATGGTGTCACAAGAGTAATTGCTTTTACATTTGTTGAAATTAGAGACGCCTTATTTTCAAAAGTTTCCCAGCATTCTATTAGACAAATATCTTTGACAATGTTCCAACATCTTCACAATCTATCCTTACAATTTCATTTAAATAGACAAACAGGTGCACTAGCAAAATATATCGACAGGGGAACTAAAGGAATAGATTTTCTCCTAAGATATGTCTTGTTTAATATTGCCCCTACTTTCTTTGAAGTGTTCTTGGTTTCTGGAATTTTGTTTTATCTATATGGCCCATGGTATGCTGTAGTAACGCTTGTAACTATTGGCCTTTATTCTTTCTTAACTTTTAAGATTACTGAATGGAGAAATGTATTTAGAAAAAGAATGAACCAAGCTGATAACGATGTAAGCACTAAAATGATTGATAGTTTATTGAACTTTGAGACAGTTAAATATTTTAATAATGAGAACTTTGAGGCAAATAGACTTGATCAATCATTAGAAGAATATGAGTTAGCAGCAAATCAAAGTAGACATTCTCTTTCACTGTTAAACATAGCTCAAACATTTATCATAATGGTGGGTATTACTATTATGTTGGTGATGTCAGTTTATGGGATCAAAAGTGGAGAAATTGATATTGGTGGTTTTGTTGTAATTAATGCGTACATGCTCCAATTATATCAGCCATTGAATTGGTTGGGTTCTGTTTATAGAGAAATCAGGCAAGCATTGACTGATATGGAAAACATGTTTAGCTTATTGGAAGTTGCCCCAACAACAAATAATGATCTAAATGATATACCCCAAAGTAACGATGCAGAAATTAGATTTGAAAAAATTAGTTTTGATTACGATATAAGAAGAACTATCATTAAAAATATTACATTTACTGTTCCTAATGGAAAAAAAGTAGCCATCGTAGGGCCAACTGGTGCTGGTAAATCAACAATAAGTAGACTGTTATTCAAGTTTTATGATCCAAAAGAGGGAAATATTTTTATTAACAATACAAATGTAAATAAAATTTCTCAAAACTCTTTAAGAAAAATTATTGGTGTAGTCCCACAAGACACTGTCTTATTTAATGACACAATTTATTATAATATAGCTTACGGTAATACTGGTGCTACTAAAGAGGAGGTTATTAGTGCCGCACAAAATGCAGATATACACGATTTTATAACAATTTTACCAGATGGTTATGAAACAATAGTGGGAGAAAGAGGGTTGAAATTATCTGGTGGAGAGAAACAGAGAGTTGCTATTGCAAGAACGATTCTAAAAAATCCCAAAATATTTTTCTTTGATGAAGCAACATCTGCATTAGATACTAGTACAGAAAAAGAAATTCAAAAAAATCTAGAAAATATCTCTAAAGGTAAAACAACTTTAATAATTGCTCACCGACTATCTACAGCTGCAAATGCTGATAATATTATTGTTCTTGATCAGGGTGCCATTATTGAACAAGGGACGCATGAGAGTTTATTGTTAGAAAAAGGTAAATATTTTGAAATGTGGGAAAAACAAAAACCTAGTTAAGACTTTTACAAAAAGAAGATATTTTCTCTAAAGCTTTTTTAAGGTTTTCCATTGAAGTAGCATAAGAAATTCTAAAAAAACCTTCTAAGCCAAACGCAGAACCTTGAACAACTGCTATGCCACTGTTCTCTAATAAAGATTGAACAAAATCAGTATCTGTTTTTAATTCATTTCCATTTGAATCTTTTTTACCCATTAAACCTTTGCAACTTGGAAAAACATAAAATGCACCATCAGGATTTAAACACTCAATTCCATCAATTTCATTTAATGCTTTAACAACAAAGTCTCTTCTCTCTTGAAAAGAAGTCGCTCTTTCTTTTATAAAATCTTGTGTTCCACTCAATGCTTCAACTGCAGCTGCTTGGCTAATTGAAGATGGATTAGTTGTTGACTGTGATTGAATTTTTGCAATTGCTTTAATGATATCTCTTGGACCAGCTGCATATCCTATTCTCCAACCAGTCATTGAATAAGCTTTACTTACACCATTCATAGTTAACACTCTCTCTTTTAAACTATCAATTTGAGCGATGGTGAAAAATTTAAAACCCTCATAAGTTACATGCTCATAAATATCATCACTTAAAATATAAACATGTGCATGTTTTTCTAAAATTTTTGCAATCTCTCTAACATCTTCTTCTGTATAACAAGCACCTGTTGGATTTGAAGGTGAGTTTAATATAATCCATTTAGTTTTTGGAGTTATAGATTTTTCTAATTCAGTTGGATTAATTTTAAATCCTTGTTTTTCATTACACTCTAAAATAATTGGAGTTCCACCTGCTAACAAAACCATATCGGGATAAGAAACCCAATAAGGGGCTGGAACAATAACCTCATCTCCTTCATTAAGAGTTGCTATCATTGCATTATAAATTACATGCTTTCCTCCTGCTCCAACTGTAACTTGATCAGTTGTATAATCTAAATTATTTTCTTTTTTAAATTTTTCTACGATTGCTTGTTTTAAAGCTGGTGTTCCATCAACTGCTGTATATTTAGTGTCTCCGTCATTAATGGCTTTAATAGCAGCTTGTTTGATATTATCTGGTGTATCAAAATCAGGCTCTCCTGCACCAAGACCTATTACATCTTTACCAGCAGCCTTTAATTCTCTTGCTTTTTGAGTTACAGCAATCGTCGGCGATGGTTTAATCTTTTTTAAACTGTCTGATATTATGCTCATTGAAATATAATTTTAATCTAATAGTTTTATAAATAATGCAGAACACTTATCAAGATCTAATTACAGCTGTGCAGAATAAAAATCCTGCAATAAGCCCTAAACTAGAGGGTGGAAAAAAGTTTCAAATGAAAACTGATTTTAAACCTGCTGGTGATCAACCTGAGGCTATAAAACAGTTGGTAAATGGTGCTAACAAGGATCAACTTAGCCAGGTTTTACTTGGTGTAACTGGGTCTGGAAAAACTTTTACTATGGCTCAGGTTATTGAAAAAACAAATAGACCAGCACTTATTCTTGCACCCAACAAAACATTAGCAGCTCAACTTTATGGAGAAATGAAATCTTTCTTTCCTGATAATGCTGTTGAATATTTTGTATCCTACTATGACTATTATACTCCTGAAGCGTACGTTCCACGATCAGACACTTATATCGAAAAAGAAGCGTCAATTAATGAACAAATAGATCGAATGCGTCACTCAGCAACAAGATCACTTTTAGAACGTGATGATGTTATTATTGTTTCAAGTGTTTCTTGTATCTATGGTTTAGGTTCTGTTGAAGCTTACAGTAAGATGACTTTAAGCTTAAAGGCTAATTATGATTATAACAGAGAAGAATTAATAAAATCATTAGTAGCACTTCAGTATAAAAGAAATGATCAAAATTTTTATCGAGGAACTTTTAGAGCTAGAGGTGAATATCTTGAAATTTTTCCATCTCATTTAGAAGATCGTGCTTGGAGATTAAGTTTATTTGGAGATAAGTTAGAAAAAATAGAAGAATTTGATCCATTAACAGGAGATCTTGTAAATGAACTTGATGTAATCAAAGTTTATGCAAACAGTCACTACATCACACCAAAGCCAACAATTGAGCAAGCTATAATTAAAATTAAAAGAGAGTTGGAAGTAACATTAAAAAAATTTAAAGAACAAAATAAATTACTTGAGGCGCAAAGATTAGAGGAGAGAACTAAATTTGATTTGGAAATGATCGAAGCAACTGGTTCTTGTGCTGGAATTGAAAACTACTCAAGGTTTTTATCTGGTAGAAAACCTGGAGAACCACCCCCTACTCTGTTTGAATATTTTCCAGATAATACATTAATTTTTGTTGATGAATGTCATGTAACGGTTCCACAGTTAAATGGAATGTACAAGGGAGACAGATCTAGAAAAAGTAATCTTGCAGAATATGGATTTAGATTGCCCTCTTGTATGGATAATAGACCACTTAAATTTGAAGAATGGGATGCAATGCGAACTCAAACCGTTTTTGTGTCAGCAACACCTGGTCCTTGGGAGTTAAAACAAACAAAAAATAAATATGTAGAACAAGTTATTAGACCAACAGGATTGATAGATCCTCCGGTAGAAATAAAGCCTGCTAAAAACCAAGTTGATGATTTAATGCATGAATGTGTAAAAGTAATCAATAACAACTACAGAGTACTGGTAACTACCTTAACAAAAAAAATGGCTGAAGACTTAACAGAATACCTTCATGAAAATGGTATTAAAGTGAGATATATGCACTCTGATATCGACACCTTAGAGCGTATAGAAATCATGAGAGATCTAAGACTAGGTGTGTTTGATGTTTTGGTTGGAATTAATCTTTTAAGAGAAGGACTTGATATACCTGAGTGTGCATTAGTTGGAATTTTAGATGCAGACAAGGAAGGATTTTTAAGATCAGAAACTTCATTAATACAAACAATTGGAAGAGCTGCTAGAAATTTAGATGGTAGAGTTATTCTTTATGCTGATAAAGAGACAAAAAGTATCAAAAATGCAATTAAAGAAACAGACAGAAGAAGATCTATTCAGGTTGCTTATAACAAAAAACACAAAATTGATGCAACCAGCATTAAAAAAGAAATTGGAGATGTTTTAGAGAGTGTCTATGAAAAAGATTACGTCAAAGTTGGAACTGATGAAAATATAGGTGGAAATCTTAAAAAACACCTAAAGGCTCTTAATAAGAGAATGAAAGAATCTGCCACTAACCTTGAATTTGAAGAAGCCGCAAAAATTAGAGATGAAATTAGAAAACTAGAGGCTTCTGAACTAGAAATTACTTTAAATCCAAAGGTAAAAAAATATAGTTCTAAAAATAAAATTTATCCAAAAGGTAGATCCACAATGGGACTACCGGGTACAAGAGCACAAAAAGGTAAAAAAAAATGGAAGCAAATAAAATAATAATTACCGGGGGTGCTACTAGAATTGGTGCCGCAATTGCAAAAAAATTATCTGGTCCCAATAAAGAAATATTAATCCATTATAATAAATCAAAATCTAAAGCTGAAAGCTTAAAGAAAGAATTAGAAAAAAATGGCACTAAAATTTACTTAGTTAAGGGAGATTTAAGTAAAGAAGTTGATGTTAATAAAATAGTCAAATATGCAAAATCAAAATTAAAAAATTTTGATTGTTTGATTAACAATGCATCGCTATTTGAAAATGATAAATTAGAAAATTTTACTACTGATAGTTGGGGCAAACATTTAAGAACAAATTTAAGAACACCTGCATTATTGTCTAAAGAATTTGCAAAAAATATTAAAGGCAAGAATAACAATATTATTAATATTATTGATCAAAGAGTATTTAAGCTCACTCCTTTTTTCTTTTCTTACACAATAAGTAAAACTGGCCTTTATACTTTAACTAAAACTACTGCCATGAGCCTTGCTCCTAAGATAAGAGTTAATGGGATAGCTCCTGGTCCAACCATTAAAAATAAAAGACAAAGTGATAAACACTTTAAAAAACAGTATTTAGCAACCCCTTTGAGAAAACAAGTGGATGTAAATGAAATTTGTAATGCAGTTGACTTTTTTATTAAAAACAGTTCAATTACAGGACAAGTGTTAGCAATAGATAGTGGTCAAAATTTAAATTGGCAAACACCAGATGTAATTGGAAAAGAATGAAAAAAAATAATTTAAAGATTGTAAAAATAGATAAAAATAAAAGTCTTTTTAATTATGAAAAAAAAATTCTTATTAAAGAACTAATTTTAGATTTAAAACTTGGTTATTATGATTTTGAGAAAGAAAAACCTCAAAAAGTAAAATTTAGCCTTGAAATTGACTATGAGGATAAAAAACCGACAAGTGATAAAGATATCAAATCTATTGTCAATTATGGGCAGGTAGTAAAATTAATCAAAAAGCTTACTAAAAATAAGCATTATAATTTTTTAGAAACACTTGCAGAAGATGTTTTTGATGTGCTTTTTAAAGACAAGCGTATTGCCAAAATAATGCTGCAAATAGAAAAACTAGAGATATTAAAAGAATGTACCTCTGTTGGTATCCAAATTACCAAAAAAAGAAGTCATGAAGAGCTCTGAACTTGGAAAAGAAGTAATAAAAAAAGAGCTTCCATTAATTCCTAAAAGTCCTGGTGTTTACCGAATGCTTAATCACAAAGATGATATTCTTTATGTCGGTAAAGCTAAAAATTTACCTAATAGATTGAAAAGTTATGTTTCTGAAAAAAATCACATCATTCGAACAGAGAGAATGCTATCTCAGACTTTTAAAATTGAAATCACGACTACTGCAAATGAAAGCGAGGCTTTACTTTTAGAGGCTAATTTAATCAAAAAACATAAACCAAAATTTAATATTTTACTTAAAGACGATAAATCATTTCCTTTCATATTTATTGGAGAGAAGGAGCAATGGCCAAGAGTAATGAAGCATAGAGGTAAAAAAGAAAAAGAAGGGTTTTATTTTGGTCCTTTTGCATCCGCAGGTACTGCCAACTGGACAATTAAAATGCTCCAAAAAATATTTCAGCTAAGAGTTTGTGATGATGGAACTTTTAAAAATAGAAAAAGACCATGTATACTGTATCAAATTAAAAGATGTTCTGGACCATGTGTCGGTTACATAGATAAATCTGATTATAAAAAAACAGTAGATCAAGCAATTCAATTTGTATCCGGTAAATCAAGAGATATACAAAAAAATCTTTCCAAAGAAATGGAGGCTGCTAGTGATGAACTCGATTTTGAAAAAGCTTCAATTTATAGGGATAGAATAAAATCTCTGAATATAATTCAATCCTCTCAACGAATTAATGAAGCTAACCTAGTTGATGCTGATGTAATTGCTGGATACAAAGAGTCTGGTAAAGCTTGTATTCAAGTTTTTTTTTATAGATCAAAACAAAACTGGGGTAATCAAGCTTACTTTCCAAAACATGATCCAGATCAAGAAATTTCAGAAATCATGTCTTCTTTTTTAATGCAATTTTATGAAAATAAAACTGTTCCCAAATTAGTTATTATCAATAGTGATATAAAAGATAAGAAACTAATAGAAGAAACTTTGAGTAAAAAAGAGGGAAATACTATTTCCATCAATACTGCAAAAAAAGGTACTAAGGCAAAAGTTGTGGCAATGGCTGAAAAAAATGCCAAAGAATCTTTAAACAGAAAACTTTACGAAACAAATAATAATAAAAATTTATTTGAGGGTGTTGCTAAAAAATTTGATCTAAAAAATGTCATCAATCTTGTTGAAGTTTATGACAACAGTCATATTTCAGGAACTAATAGTGTTGGTGCTATGGTTACTTTTGGCAATGAAGGCTTTGTAAAAAAAAGATATCGAAAATTTGATATTAAGACCAAAGGCGCTGAACAAGATGACTTTGCCATGCTTAAAGAGGTGTTATCTAGAAGATTTAAAAGAGCAATTCTAGAAAAAGGAAATTATTTAACGCTTCCAGATTTAATACTAATTGATGGTGGAAAAGGACAATATTCAACAGCAAAAGAGGTATTAGATGAATTAGGTCTTCATGATCTTCCAATGATTGCTATTGCTAAAGGTAAATTTAGAAATAGTGGAGATGAAACGTTCTTCTACAATGGTAAAAGTTACAAATTTGAAAAAAATGATCCAACTTTGTTTTTCATGCAAAGACTTAGAGATGAAGCACATAGATTTGCAATTACCTCCCATAGAGCCAAAAGAACAAAAGGATTATCAAAATCGTTGTTAGATCAAATAGACGGTATTGGAGCTGTTAGAAAAAGGGCATTATTAAACCATTTTGGTTCTGCAAGATCTGTTGAGTCTGCTAGTTTTGATGAAATAAAGTCTGTAGAAGGTGTTGAAGAAAAAGTTGCAAAAAAGATATATAACTTCTTTCACGAATAATTATGCTTAAAAAAATTCCAAACATATTAACAATTGGACGGATAATAATTGTCCCCTTCTTTGTCTTGGCCTTTTATCTTCCTGGTTTTTATGGGGATTTAACTGCATTAATATTATTTATAGTGGCATCTTTCACTGATTTTTTAGATGGAATGTTGGCACGTATGCTTGGAGAAGAATCTAAATTAGGTGAATTATTAGACCCAATTGCAGATAAAATTATTGTTGCCACAGCTTTGATTTTATTAGTAATGGATGGCACCATTAGACATTATGAAGTTATTGCTGCAATAATTATTCTTACCCGAGAAATATTAATTTCTGGTTTAAGAGAGTTTTTGGCTAAAGGACAAATAAAACTTCCAGTATCAAATCTTGCAAAATTAAAAACTGTTTTGCAGATGGTATCAATAGCTTTTTTACTTTCAGGGGATACAGGAAATAAGATTATAAACTTTCAAGATTATAATGCTCAAACAATTGGAATTATACTTCTTTGGCTTTCAGCATTATTAACTCTTTTTACTGGTTACGACTACATGCGTAAGGGAATAGATCACGCAATATCAGAGGACAACAAAGATTAAGCGGCTTTTTTCTTTCTTACCAAAGCTTGATAACTTTCATTTAAATCAATTATAGTTTCACATACTTTAAATTGATTTTCCGCAATACAAGACACTGGTGTAACTTCTGCAGCTGTCCCAGTTAGAAAGCATCCAACAAAACTTGAAAGTTCTGATGGATTTATTTTTCTTTCATGAACTTTTATACCTTTGGATTTTGCTATCTCGATTACTGTTCTTCTTGTTATTCCGTCTAAAAAAGAATCTGGAATAGGTGTATGAATTTCTCCATTTTTATCTTTGAAAAAAATATTTGCGCCAGTTGCTTCTGCAACATTTCCATCATGATCTAACATTAAAGAGTCAGTGTACCCTTCTTTTTCTGCTTCATGTTTTGATAAAGTGCAAATCATGTAAAGACCAGAAGCTTTTGTATCCCAAGGAATTGTATTTGGAGCTGGTCTTCGCCAATTTGAAATATTTAGTTTTATACCTTCCACTTTAAGTTTTGGATCAAAATAGGAACCCCATTCCCAAGTAGCAATAGCAACATGAATTTTTGTTTGTTGAGCAGAAATTGCCATCATTTCACTTCCTCTCCAAATAGTAGGTCTTACATAACCATTTTCTACATTTTGAACTGAAATAATTTTATTACAGGCATCATTGATTTCTTTTTCTGAATAAGGAATTGTCATACCCATTCTTTTTGCTGAATAAAAAAGTCTTGAAGTATGCTCCTCTAATTTAAATATTGAGCCATCGTAAACTCTCTCTCCTTCAAAAACACAACTGGCATAGTGAAGTCCATGATTTAAAACATGTATCTTAGCGTCAGCCCAATCAACCAGCTCACTATTATACCAAATTTTTCCAGTTCTTTTATCGTACGGTACCATGTATGAAATTTTTTAAATTATAAGTGAAAATTATCTTTGTATCTTTAATATGTCAATATAACTTACCTATAATGAAAGAACTTTTATATTTAAAAGATGAACAGCTAAAAGATTTAATTGAGAAATTATTTGTAAGTTACAGAGAAACATTTTCAGACGCAAAAAAGGTATTAGATAGATATTCTATTGGTTTAGCTCATCAAAAAGTTATCCACCTGTTATCGATGTATCAAGGTATTTCAATTTCCGAGCTATTAAAACGATTAAAAGTAACAAAACAAAGCCTAAACAGAGTTCTTAAAGATTTAATCAAGTTAGAAATTATAATTTTTAAAAAAGACGATCAAGATACAAGAGTAAAACATGTTTTTTTAAATGAAAAAGGAAAAAAAATATTTAACGAAATTTTCGATTTACAAAAAAAAAGGATTTATAACGCATTACTTAATTCAAGTTCAGAGGAAGTGATTAACTTTGATAATGTATTAAGTAAAATTATTAATGGATAAATTTATTGCTCATATCCTGGTTGTTGACGATGATGATGGTATAAGATCATTAGTCAAAAAATACTTAAATGAAAATAATTTTTTAGTCACAACTGCGGATAGTGCTGAAGATGCATCTGAAAAAATTAGCGTCATTAAATTTGATTTAATTATTTTAGATATAATGATGCCTGGAAAAAATGGGTTAGAATTTATTAAAGATCATAAAAAAAAATTAGATACCCCCATTATCCTTTTGACTGCTAAAGGAGAGGCAAATGAAAGAGTTGAGGGTCTAGAGACTGGAGCAGATGATTATTTGCCAAAACCATTTGAACCAAAAGAGCTAATTTTAAGAATTAAAAATATTTTAGACAAAACTTTAAAAACTGAACAGGTCAGAATTATTGAATTTGCAAATATTAAAATAGATCTGAATAAACTTTTGATACTCAAGAACGATAAAGAATTTAAAATTAATAATACAGAAAAAATAATTTTAGAAAAAATGATTAATAATCCTGGCAAAACATTTTCAAGGGAAGATATTGGTCAGTTAATTAAACTTGATAAAGAGAGATCTATAGACGTAATTATCACAAGATTACGAAAAAAAATTGAAATTGATCCTAAGAATCCAAAATTTTTACAAACAATAAGAGGTGCCGGGTATGTTCTCTGGATTGAGTAACTTTTTAAAAGATATACTTCCTAAAAGATTATTTTACAGAGCTCTTTTAATTGTTGCAGTGCCTGTATTAGTTCTTCAATTAATTATAACAGTAGTATTTTTTGACAGTCTTTGGATTAAAACTAACAAAGGAATGACTAGAGCATTAATTAATGAAATCAATTTGTTTGTTGAGGTTTATGGCAACGAAAAAACTAATAAAGATGCATTAAAAAATCTATTTTCTTTATTCATAGACCTAAACATAGAACTTGTTAAAAATAAAAATTTAGAAAATAGATATACTGAAAGATGGTTTAGTCCCATTGATAGAACACTTCGACGAGAATTGAAATCAAAGTTTAGTTTAGGAGAATTTTGGTTTGATACTACCAGTTATAAAGAATTAATTGACTTAAGAATAAAATATCAAGACGGATACTTTAAATTCTTAATACCTAGAGACAGAGTTACTAGTTCATCAGCAAGAATATTTGCACTCTGGATTACCGTTCCTGCAATCATAATGGTTATAATTTCATTAATATTTTTAAAAAATCAAACTAGACCAATTACTAATCTTGCCCGAGCAGCAGAGAGATTTGGTAAAGGTAAGGATATAGAAGAGTTCAAACCATCTGGAGCATTAGAAATCAGACAAGCAGGACATGAATTTGATAAAATGAGAAAGAGAATACTTCGACATTTAAATCAAAGAACTGAAATGCTATCTGGCATAAGTCATGATTTAAGAACACCACTCACTAGGATGAAGCTACAAATAGCTTTCATTAAAGATAAAGATTTAGCTACAAAATTAGCAGAAGATATTAACGAAATGGAAAAAATGCTTAATGAATATCTTCAATTTACAAGCTCATCTTATGTTGAAAAAGATGAAATGTTTAACTTGTCAGAATTGATAGAAGGAATTGTTTTCAAGTATAATAATGAAAATATTCAAAAAAATTTACTCCCTAGAATTTACATTAATGGTAGAAAAAATTTAATTAACCGATGTTTAAATAACATAATTGATAATGCATTAAAATATGGGAATAAAGTTCAAATAAAAATGAGTAAAGAAAATACAAATATAATAATTATAATCGATGATGATGGTTCTGGTATACCTAAAGAAGAGTATGAAAATGTGTTTAAACCATTCTATAAAATAGATAAAGGAAGAGCAGACTCAAAATCTAGTGTTGGTCTCGGATTATCCATAGCATCAGATATCGTTAGATCACATGGTGGAAATATCGTTCTTGATAAATCTAAAATGAATGGACTAAGTGTTAAGATTTTTTTGCCCGTTTAGTTTTCTTCTTAGTTTCTAATTTTTTTATTTTATTTTCTAAATTTTCGACCCGTTTAGATAATACATCAAATTCATCTTTGCTAACAATTTTCATCTTAAAAACAATTTCATCTCTTTTAGATTTTAAAATATTAAATAGTTCTGAAGTAAGATCTTTTGAAGAAATAATACCTTGTTCAAAGAGTTTACCAAGTTTATCAATTAAAAATTTAGAATTTTTCATATTTAAGATATACATTATAAGTAATATTTAAAATGTTCATCAATAATTTTGACCCAGTTGCTTTTCAAATTATGTCATTTGAGATTAGATGGTATTCATTAGCTTACATTTTGGGAATTGTAATTGGCTGGATCTTATGCAAAAAAATATTCATCAAAAAATCAGATATAAGTGAAAAATTTGATGACTATATTACTTACCTTATCATTGGGATAATTTTAGGTGGAAGAATAGGTTACATCGTATTTTACAATTTTTCACATTACTTAGATAATTTTTTAGATATTTTTAAAATTTGGCAAGGTGGTATGTCGTTTCATGGAGGATTATTAGGTGTAATTGTTTCAAGTTACATTTTTGCAAAAAAAAATAATCAAAATCCATTTTTTTATTTAGACCAGGTATCATTAGTTGCTCCAGTTGGAATTTTTTTTGGTAGATTAGCTAATTTTATAAATTCAGAACTTTATGGAACAGTCTCGGATGTACCTTGGTCGGTAATTTTTATTAAAGTAGATAATTTATCCAGACACCCATCACAATTATATGAAGCAATTTTAGAAGGCTTAATTTTGTTTATAATATTAATTTATTTTACAAATAAAAACTATTTAAACAAACCTGGTTTAATTTCAGGATTATTTTTAATTTTTTATTCTGTATTTAGATTCTTTATTGAGTTTTTTAGAGTTCCAGATGAACAAATAGGTTATTTAATTTTGAGTTTAACTATGGGCCAAATAATTAGTTTAGTATTTGCTTCTATTGGAATGGCTATCTTTTACCTTAAAAATGAAAACAAATAATAGAGATTTACCGTTAGATCAATTTATAGAATTCGCACTTTACGACAAAGTTGATGGATACTATATGAAAAAAAATCCTTTTGGAAAAGAAGGAGATTTTATTACTGCCCCAAATATTACAAGGGTTTTTTCAGAAATAATAGCAATCTGGATAGTGACCTTTTGGAAAAGTCTAGGATCACCAAAAAAATTTAACCTATTAGAATTTGGAGCTGGAAATGGTGAAATGATGAGGGTTATAATTGAAACATTAAAAAATTTTCCAGAATGTTTTCTTAACTGTAATTTTCAAATTCATGAAAAAAGTGAACTATTGAAAAAAAAACAACAATTAAGTTTGAATTCTGAAAAAATAATTTGGATAGAAGATATAAATACTAATAATTCCTACCCAACTATTTTTTTAGCTAATGAATTTTTTGATGCACTTCCTATTAAGCAGTTTTTTAAAAAAAAAGAAGGTTGGGTTGAAAGATTTGTTAACTTCAAAGAAGAAAGGAAAGCTGAATTTAAAGAACAGCCTGCTGATATAAAAAAAATCGAGCAAAATTTAAATTTTGCTATTTCAAAAAAACAAGAAATTATTGAATACTCACCTAGTTCATTTGAATATTTAAAAAATATTTGTAACTTAATAAAAAAAAATGATGGTGGAATATTAATAATTGATTATGGGTATTTAGATATTAAAATGCGTGAAACTTTGCAGGCTATCAAAAATCACAAATATTCTAATATTTTAGAAAATATTGGAGAAACCGACATTACATACAATATTAACTTCGATTTATTTAAAAAATTTACTAATCAATTTGATGAATTAAGTTCTATAATTAGCAACCATAAGAAATTTTTGACAAGTATGGGAATAGTTCAAAGAGCTGAGATTATAAGTGAAAATCTAACCTTCTCTGAAAAATCAGATTTATTTTATAGAATAAGAAGACTTATTGATGAAAAACAAATGGGCGAACTATTTAAAGTAATGTTAATAAAAAAGAAAAAAAATAAATTCAAAACAGGTTTTGAAATTGATTAGATCAAAAAAATTAGCAAAAATAAAAGACCTAAAACATTGCTTTTTTAATAGTGTTGGTGGTCACTCTAAAAATATTTACAAAAGTTTAAACTGTGGTCCAGGCTCAAAAGATAATAAAAAAAATATCAAAAGAAACTTACAAATAGTTAAAAAAAAAATTAGTAAAAAAGCACAAAATGTTTTTTTAGTTCATCAGATTCATAGCAATAAGTTCATTTTCATTGATAACGCATATAACAATAAAGAGAAGCCTAAGGTTGATGCTATAATTACTAATAAAAAAAATTTTCCTATAGGCGTTCTTACTGCTGATTGTGCTCCAATACTAATTTATGAAGACAAGATGAAGATGATAGCAGCAATTCATGCTGGGTGGAAAGGAGCGTTTAAAGGCATTATTGCTAAAGTAATCAAGTTTATGATCAAAAAAGGGTGTAAATTAGAAAATATTACAGCTGCTATAGGTCCATCTATTTCTCAAAAAAATTATGAAGTTAAACAAGATTTTAAAAGAAAGTTTATTAAAAAAGATAAAAAAAATTATATATTTTTTAAGAATAAAAAAAATAGATTATACTTTGATTTAACTAAGTATATATATGCATCCCTTAAAACCATTAAGATTAAAAATATAGATATTTTAAGAATTGATACTTTTGATAAAACAAATAAATTTTTTAGTGCAAGAAGAGCTTTAAAATTAAATCATGATGATTATGGTAGAAATATATCAATAATTATGCTTAATTAGGTTTTTAATGAAATTATTATCCGGTAACAGCAATAAGCCTCTTAGTAAAAATATTGCAAAATATTTAAAATCTAAATTGGTAAATTCTAGCATCAGAAATTTTTCTGATGGTGAAATTTATGTTGAGATTAATGAAAATATAAGAGGAAACAGTATTTTTATTATTCAGTCAATTTCATCGCCTGCTAATGATAATCTAATGGAGCTTTTGCTTTGCATAGATGCTTTAAAAAGATCATCTGCAAAAAATATTACAGCTGTCATTCCGTACTTTGGATATGCAAGACAAGATAGAAAGGTTGTTCCGAGAACTTCTATTTCAGCAAAACTTGTATCAAATCTAATTACTAAAGCGGGTGCAGATAGAGTGGTAACAGTTGATTTACATGCTGGACAAATTCAAGGTTTTTTTGACATTCCTGTTGATAACTTATTTGCAACTCCAATTTTTGCAAGACACGCAAAGAAAAAAATAAAAAATAAAAATATTATTTGTGTTGCACCAGATGTGGGTGGAACTGAAAGAGCTAGAGCTTTAGGAAAACTATTAAATGTAGGACTTGCAATTGTTGATAAGAGAAGACCAAAGCCAGGTCAATCACAAGTAATGAATGTGATAGGAGATGTTAAAGGAAAAACCTGTGTAATCGTTGATGATATTATTGATTCAGGTGGGACAATAGTAAACGCTGCAAAAGCGCTTAAAGATAGAGGTGCAAAAGAAGTTTATGTTTACATCACACATGGAGTATTAAGTGGTGAGGCTGTAAAAAAAATTAAAAATTCTGTAATCAAAAATCTTGTTATTACCGATACAATTGACAACAATGATAAAATTAAGGGTGCTAAAAACATTGAGGTTCTGCCAATTTCTGGCTTAATGGGAGAAGCAATTAAAAGAATATCTAACTCAACATCTGTCTCAGATTTATTTAAATAATTACCTTGAGTTATTAAAGAACTTGGGCTAAAAACCCATGATTTTATGATTTCATTAGACGCAAACATTAGAAATACAAAAACTAAGGGTGAACTTAGTATGCTTAGAAATAATGGTAGTGTGCCAGCCGTAATTTATGGTGGTGAAGCACAAAATGAAACAGTTTCAATTTCAAAAAAACTATTGAAATTTCTGATAGATAAAGAAAATTTTCTATCCAATATAGTTACCTTAAATGTTGATGGAAAACCTCAAAACGTTCTTCCAAGAGAAATTAAATACCACATCATTTCAGATGAACCTATTCATGTAGACTTTTTAAGAGTAGTTCCAGGTGTAAAAATAAGAATTGAAGTGCCTGTTCAATTTATTAACCATGAAAAATCTCCAGGCTTGAAGAGAGGTGGAGTTTTGAACATCGTTAGAAGAAAAGTAGAATTAAGATGTCCAAGTGAAAAAATTCCTGAAAACTTAGTAATTGATCTTGATGGCGTTGAGATTGGCGAAAGTTTCAAAATATCATCTATTAATTTGGAAACAGATGTAACCCCAACAATTAAAGGAAGAGACTTTGTTATAGCAACATTGGCCGCACCTACTGTAATGAAGGAACCTGAAAAACCAGCTGAAGCAGAAGCTGCAGAAGGAGAAGTTGGAGCAGAAGCAGCAGCAGAAGGTGATAAACCAGCAGCTGAAGGTGAAAAAAAAGAGGGTGACGATAAAAAAGTAGCTGAAGAAAATAAATAAACTGTCAAAGTTAAATTTTACTATCCATTAAAAAAATATGCTTTTATTCGTAGGCTTAGGTAATCCAACACCAGATAGTGAAAATAATAGACACAATGTTGGATTTAAAATTATCGACTCTATTAATAAAAAATTTAGTTTATCTAAACAGAAACCTAAATTTAAAGGACTTCTCACAACTGGAAAAGTTGGTGATCAAAAAGTCTATGCAATCAAACCCCTAACATTTATGAATAATTCTGGAATTTGTATAAGGGAACTTATTGAGTATTTTAAAATAGATGCTGAAGATGTGATTGTTTTTCATGATGATTTGGATGTTGAGTTTGGAAAAATAAAAGCGAAGTTTGGTGGATCGAGTGCAGGACATAATGGGATTGCATCTATTGATAAATTTATAGGTAAAGATTACTCAAGAGTGAGAATTGGAATAGGTAAACCAAAAGAAAATATAGAAGTTGGTGATTTTGTTCTTCAAAATTTTGAAGAGGAAGAATTAGCTGGTATTGATAAAATCTCAAAACATATCAACGAGTCGATTTCTATATTAGTTGAAAAAAAATTAGATCTATTTTCTAGTACAGTAAATAATAACAAATAATGAGCTTTAAATGTGGAATTGTTGGTTTGCCCAATGTTGGTAAATCTACCCTGTTCAATGCATTGACAAATTCAAGTAAGGCCCAAGCAGCCAATTTTCCTTTTTGTACGATTGATCCAAATGTTGGGGTTGTTCCAGTTCCAGATGAAAGATTAAACAACCTATCTAAAGTTTCAAAATCAAAAAAAATCATAAATACCACAATTTCATTTGTGGACATTGCCGGACTAGTAAAAGGCGCATCAAAAGGTGAAGGTTTAGGAAATAAGTTTTTATCACATATTAGAGAAGTCGATGCAATTATTCACATGATTAGATGTTTTGATTCTGATGATATTCAAAATGTTAACCCAACAGTAGATCCCATCAGAGATTTAGAAATTATTGAAACTGAAATGATGTTAGCTGACTTAGAGTCAATTCAAAAAAGGTTAGAAAAAAGTAATAAAAAAAATGTCGATGAGGAACAATTAAAAATATTAGAAGTTGCCTTAGATTGTATCAATAATGATAAAGATATCTCAATTCTAAAATCTCAATTTGAAAATAAGCAGCTCAATCAAAGTGGTTTATTGTCAATAAAACCTAAAATATTTGTATGTAATGTAGATGAACAAAGTGTTCAGCAAGGTAATGAGTATACAAAAAAATTTATAGAAAAATTTGGTGAAGAAAACACTCTTATTGTATCAGCTGATATAGAAAATCAAATCAATGAGCTGGAATCTTCAGAGAGAAAAAACTACATGGAAATGATTGGCTTAAAAGAAACTGGACTAAGCATGCTGATTCAAAAAGGTTATAAGATTTTAGAGCTAGAAACCTATTTTACATCTGGTCCAGAAGAAACAAGAGCATGGACTATACAAAAAAACTGTACAGCTCCTAAGGCAGCTGGCGAAATTCACACTGACTTTGAAAAAGGTTTTATAAGAGCAGAAACAATTTCTTATGAAGATTTTGTAGCAAATGATGGATGGGTAAATTCAAAGACAAATGGAAAAATGAGACTAGAAGGTAAGGATTATATAGTTAAAGATGGCGATGTATTAAACTTCAGATTCAACACGTGACCATATTTTTTTCATACTGAAATAAACTAAGATAGTTAAAATAATCAAATAAATAATTGCTTTAAAACCCATTTGGTGTCTAGACTCTAAATGTGGCTCTGCTGCCCACATTAAAAATGTTGTAACATCTTTGGACATTTGCTCAACTGTTGCCTTTGTTCCATCTCCATACTCAATAAGGTCGTCTGAAAGTGGAGCTGCCATCTTAATTTTGTTTCCATACATATATTTGTTGTAATAAACACCATCGTCTAAAGTTATTCCACTTGGTACATCTTCGTATCCCTGAAGCAAAGAATAAATATAATCTACACCACCTCCCCTAGCTTTAACTAGAACAGACATGTCTGGAGGATAAGCACCACCATTAGCTGCTTGAGCTGCTTTAACATTCTCATATGGCATTACAAATTTGTCTGATGGTTTTGCTGGTCTTGTAAACATTTCACCATCTGCATTTGGTCCATCTGTTAATTCAAATGACGCTGCAATAGCTTTGACTTCGGCTTCAGAGAACTCTGGTCCTCCTTTTTCACCTAGATTTCTATAACTTACATATTTCATTGAATGACACGATGCACACACCTCTGTGTAAACTTGATATCCTCTTTGTAATGAACCCCTATCAAATTTTCCAAATAAACCTTTAAAGCTCCAATCAGTTTTTAAATAATCAGCTTTTTCAGCTGATTGTGATTGAGTAACTGTAAAAAAAAATAAGACTAAAATTGAAAATAATTTAACTAAGTTTCTCACTTTATTTTTCTATACTTTCTTTATTTTTCGCCATTGCTAAATTTGCAGAGCCCCCAAGAACAGGTTCGGTTATACTTAATGGAATTGGCAATGTTTTTTCTTTAAATCCTAATACAGGTAAAATTACTAAGAAATGAAGGAAATAATATGCTGTAGCTACTCTCGCAATTAATAAGTAAAGCCCTTCTGCTGGCATAGCTCCCATGTATCCTAAAATTAAAACATCAGCTACAAGTATCCAGTAGAACTGTTTATATAAAGGTCTAAATACTGCAGATCTAATTTTTGAAGTATCTAACCATGGTAGTACAGCTAAGATTAAAATAGCTGAAAGCATTGCTACAACCCCAAGCAACTTGTCAGGAACAGATCTTAAAATCGCGTAAAAAGGTAATAGATACCATTCGGGAACAATATGAGCTGGAGTTACCATTGGATTAGCTTCAATATAATTATCAGCGTGACCTAAGATATTAGGTGAATAAAAAACAAAAAAGGCAAAAACGATCATAAACATCAATAATGCAAATCCATCTTTAATAACTATGTATGGATGAAACGGTACTGTATCTTTTGAAGGTTTCTTTATATCAATTCCAACAGGATTATTATTACCCGGAACATGTAACGCCCAAATGTGTAAAACTACTAATCCCAAAATTAAAAAAGGAATTAAATAATGAAGTGTAAAAAATCTTGTTAAAGTAGGATTATCTACTGAGTAGCCGCCCCATAACCAAGTAACTATACCCTCACCCACTAACGGTATTGCACTAAATAAATTTGTGATAACTGTTGCCCCCCAGAAACTCATTTGACCCCAAGGTAATACGTAGCCCATAAATGCAGCAGCCATCATTAATAGATATATAATTATTCCAATTATCCAAATAATTTCTCTTGGAGATTTGTAAGATCCATAAAATAAAGATCTAAATATATGAATGTAGACTGCTAAAAAAAACATAGATGCTCCATTTGCATGAATGTATCTTATCAACCAACCATAATTAACATCTCTCATGATATGCTCAACACTTTCAAAAGCCATATCGGCATGAGCTATGTAATGCATTGCAAGTGTTAAACCAGTTACAATTTGAGTTATTAAACAAAAAGTTAAAATTCCTCCAAATGTCCACCAATAATTTAAATTCTTAGGTGTGGGATAATCTGTTAAGTGATTTGCTAAAGTTAAAAGTGGAAGTCTGTCATTAAACCATTTTCCAACTTTTGATGAAGGTGTATATTCGTGATCACTCATAATATTGATTATCCAATTTTAATTGTATTAGCGTTAACAAACTCGTATTTTGGAACTTCCATATTTAAAGGTGCAGGTCCTTTTCTTATTCTGCCAGATGTATCATAATGTGAACCATGACATGGACAGAACCATCCATCATAGTCACCTTTATCATTTAATGGTACACACCCTAAATGTGTACAAACTCCAAGCATAACTAACCACTCAGGATTTTTAGCTCTATCTTCATCTTTTTCAGGATGAATTAAATCTTCCATTTTAACCGATCTAGCTTCTGAAATTTCTTCTTGAGTTCTTCTTCTAATGAAAACTGGTTTTCCTCTCCAAAGAACTGTTATTGTGTTTCCTGGTTTTAAAGAACTTACGTCAACTTCTGTACTTGCTAATGCTTTTACTGAAGCATCCGGATTCATTTGATCTACAAGCGGCCAAACTACCGCTCCAACACCAACTGCTCCAACAGCATAAGATGCTGTGAACAAAAACTCTCTTCTTTTTGGCTTTTTATCTGACATTTTTTTAAATATTATTGTTAAAAAATTACTTAATATACGATTTCTTATAAGATAATAGTTTTTTTTCTACTGAAAGAATGACACATAATTTATGAGCCAGAGACCTAATATTGCATTGTATGAGCCGGATATTCCTCAAAATACTGCAGCAATAATAAGAACTTGTGCTTGTTTGGGGGCTAAACTTGAAATCATCGAGCCATGTGGTTTTCATCTAAGTGACAAAAGGTTTAAAAGAGTAGTAATGGATTACATGGATTTAAATAAAATTGAGATACATCAAAGTGCAGAAAAATTTTTTGAAGCAAAAAAGAATCATAGAGTTGTACTAATGACAACAAAAGCCTCTATATCTTACTTAAAGTTTAAATTTGAAAAAAATGACACAATATTATTTGGTCGAGAAAGTGCGGGTGTACCAGAAAGCATTCATCAATCAATTAATGATCGCCTAAAAATACCTATGAATGAAAATGTCAGATCTTTAAATATTGCATCTTCTGTTGCAATTGTTTTGGCAGAAAGTTTAAGACAAACTAAATTATTATAAAATGGATATTGAAATTAAAAAAGATTTAGCAAGTAATTGGTTTAAACTGCTTCAAAATGCGATCTGTGATGATATTGGCAGATTAGAAAAAAATAAAATAAAATTTAAATCAACCTCATGGCAAAGAAGTAAAATAAAAGATGAAGGTGGTGGCGAATATAGAATTATCAAAAATGGAAAAGTTTTTGAAAAAGTAGGAGTAAATTTTTCAAAAGTTTATGGAAAATTTCCAAAAAAATTTCAAAAAAATATTCCTGGAGCTAGTAAAGATCCAAGATTTTGGGCTTCAGGTATCTCAATTGTAATGCACATGCAAAATCCACATATTCCAGCAATGCATTTTAATACTAGATATATCTGTACTACTCAAAATTGGTTTGGTGGTGGTATGGATATAACTCCAGCTATTAAAGATGATAAAGAAAAAAACAAATTTCATCAATCTTTAAAAAAAATGTGTAATCGTCACAATAAAAATTATTATAAGAAATACAAAAAATGGTGTGATGAATATTTCTTCTTACCACACAGGAATGAAGCAAGAGGAATAGGTGGCATTTTTTTTGATTATAAAAAAGATAACTTTGAAAAAGATTTTAAATTTGTAAGAGACGTTGGAGTTACATTTCAAATGATATTTAATAGTATTATAAAAATAAAATTCTCCCCCCCTTTCCAATAAGTGCGAAAACAATAATGGCAAAATATAATATTCCCGAAGGAAAGATATTGGGTAACAAACTTAAGTCGATAGAGGAAACCTGGGTTCAAAATAGTTTCCAAATCTCAGAAAAACAAATACAAAAAATTATTAAAAATTAAATATATTTAACATCTTTTATTTCAAAATTTTTAACTCCAGCAGGAGTAGTAATTTCTACTAGATCATTTTTATTTTTCCCAATTAGACCTTTGCCTATTGGTGACTGGAAAAAAATTAGCTTTTGTTTTAAATCAGCTTCGTCTTTGCCAACAATTTTATAGTTAATTTTTTCACCATTATCTAGGTTCTCTAGAAATACTGTAGAACCAAAGATTATTTTTCCATCATTATTTAATTTTGTAACATCAATGACGTTAGCTCTAGCAATAATATCATTTATTTCTGTTATTCTTCCTTCGTTGTGAGATTGTTCTTCTTTTGCAGCATGGTATTCTGCGTTTTCCTTAAGATCTCCATGTGACCTAGCTTCTGCAATTGCAGCCACAATCTCAGGTCTCTTTTTTTCTTTTAAAAAAACTAATTCTTCTTTTAGTTTATTCAATCCATTCAATGTTATCGGTTCTTTATCCATTTATTATTTCCATTTAGCAACTGGAGGTAATGACATCAATATACCCTCAACATTTCCACCAGTTTGTAAACCAAATTTGGTTCCTCTATCATATAATAAGTTAAACTCAGCGTATCTACCTCTTTTAATATACTGCATCTCCTTATCTTTTAAAGTCCATTTTTTTTTCAACTTTAACAGATGAGAATAATTTAAAATTAATAATATCAAGCACAGTTTGTTTGCCGTTAAAATAAAAAATTTTATTAAAGTTCTTTTCATTAAAATATTTAACATTCACATTTTCTTTATAAAAAAAATCAATTGACTTTAATCTTTTTTGATCTTTTTTAGATAAATTAAATTTATAAATAAAATAATCAGCATTATCTGTTCCATCAATTATCATTAATGACAGTAGAAAAATAAAATCAACTTTAGACAAATTGTCTTTAGCATGAGAATTTATTTTCCTAAAGTTATCTAAGTTTTTAAGTTGAGGAAAAATTATTTTTATTAACTCTAAACAAATGTTATCTTTAAATATTTCTAAGAATGCATTTGATTTTGTTAATTTTTTTAATTCATCTAACAATCTTTCTGATGATAATTTGGAAACACCCCCTATATTTTTTTTAATAATCTTAATTATTTTTGGATCATGGCTTTGATTAGAATAATTTATAAAAAATCTTACGTACCTAAGAATACGCAAGTAATCTTCTTTTAATCTACTTTCAGCATCTCCAATAAAATTAACATTACCCTCTTCAAGATCTTTCTTGCCATTAAAAGGATCAAACAAATTTCCATCTTTATCTGAATAAATTGAATTAATGGAAAAATCTCTTCTAGCTGCATCTTCCTTCCAATCAATAGAAAATTCTACTTTTGCATGTCGTCCATCTGTAGAAATATCTTTTCTCAAAGAAGTAATTTCATATTTATTATTGTCGATTATCGCAGTGACTGTTCCATGCTCAATACCAGTTTCATAATAATCAATTTCTTTTTTTTTAAGAGCATCACAAACTTCATTAGGTTTTAAATTTGTGGCTAAATCAATATCATCAACAATTTGTTTTTTAATAATCTTTCTTACACAACCTCCAACGTATCTCACTTCACTATTATGAGAGTAAGTATTAAGTGCTTCAAAGATTTTATTTGCAGGAGTTTGATTTGTTAAATCAATAAGATTTTGACTTATATAATCAAGATTACGAGATCTAAAAAAAATTTTATCTAAAAAGTTATCCATATATGGCTGGGGCGCTAGGATTCGAACCTAGGATGCCGGTACCAAAAACCAGTGCCTTACCACTTGGCTACGCCCCAATCTTGTTTTCATATAACACAAAAAAATAAAATTTATATAGTTTTTGATGTATTGCACCAATAATTTTTAAATTTTCTTTTAAATCTAACTTTTGCTAATTTGCAATCTTGTTTTTTTTGATAATACGCAACTATAACTGAACCAGATCCAGTCATTCTTACAAATAAGGGTTGATTTAAATTTTCTAAAAAAGATTTTAATATTTTAAGCTTTGGGTATTTTGTAAATGCAATTTTTTCTAAGTCATTTTTATATTTTAACAAAGAGTTTAAATTCATCATATTTTTTCGAGGATTACTCAATATAGGTTTGCTAAAATTTTTTACTCCTGAGTAAATTTTTTTTGTGGAGCATCCAAAATTTGGGCGGATAAGCAAAATATTAAACCTCGAAGTTTTTGAAAATTTTTTAACAATCCCATTTGATGATAAAATCGCACTCTTTGGATTAATACCCAAAATTACATCAGAACCAATTAATTTTGAAATTTGTAAAATTTTTTTTTGATTAATCTTAATAAAATTTTTTTTAATTAAAAAATTAAAAATTGTAGCAGCGTTCATCGACCCTCCTCCAAGACCTGCTTCGTGAGGGATATTTTTTTTAATCTTAATTTGAAATTTTTTATTATTTAAAATTTTTTTTTCCTCTAAAACTTTAAATAGTTTACTTACCGTATTATCTTTTTTTATATTTTTAGAAAAATTACCTATGAAAGAAATATCATGTTTATTACTATTAATTTTTTTTATAAATATCTTATCATGTAACTCAATAAAATTAACCACACTCTCAATTTTGTGAAGGTTGGTTAATTTGCCAGTAACATGTAAAGCTAAATTGATCTTAGCAAATGATTTTACTTCATGGATTTTCATTAAGAATTGTTGAGACCTTCTATAATTTTTATATTTATCTGTTTTTTAATGTCTTCATCTGCATCATCTAAACTTAGGACATAGTTCCAAAAATATCTGGCTTGAATATTTCTATTTAATTTCCACAAAATATCGCCATAGTGATCATTCACAGTTGGATCCTCAGGCATTAACTCAACTGCTTTTTTTATATATTTTTCTGCTTCAATATAATTTTCTATTAAATAATACGCCCACCCTATTGAATCTGTAATATAGGGATCATTACTTCTTAGAGCATATGCTTTTTCCAACATTTCCATTGCTTCTTCAATTTTATAATCACGTTCCAACCATGAATAAGCCAAGTAATTTAAAACATAAGCATCATCTGGATTAATTTTTAATGAATATTTTAAATCTTCATCTGCTTTTTGATAATTCCCTAATCGTTCATAACTACCACCTCTTCTATATAATAAATCAGATTTAATCTCTGAGTTATCATCCAAAGATGAAATAATTTTAGTGTAATATTCATTTGCTTTTTCATAATTTTTTGAATTTTTATAAAAATTTGCAATATCAAAAACCATCTTCTCGTTTGGATTTTTAATTTTACTAAATTTTGAGCTTAAATAATCTATACCTTCTTCATAACCTTTATCTTTAATAATAATTTGAGCTTCTTTTTTTAGCCTAAACCAATAATAAAATTCATATTTCTTATCAAAAATACTTAATATTTTTTTTGCTTTGTCATATTCTCCATTTAAGTAAAAATTTTCAGCAACAAGTGATGAGTTTAAAATAAATTTCGGATTTAAATAATTAGAAAGATTTAAATAGAAATTTGATTTTTCAATATCCTCTTGAGAGGAGTACAAATTAGAAATTAAAAATAAAAACTCACTGACAATATCATTGTGATTATTGCATGAAAAAATTTTACCAAATTCTTTAAATTTTTTACCATCTACCCAGCTTTTGCTTTGGGATAAGAGAAGTGTAGAGCTTATATATTCAAGTTGATCGGTAACTGCTTTAGATTCTTCAATTTGATTATTTTCGATCAAATAATTTATATAAAAAAATATATATCTTGAATAATCTCCATCAGGATTATTTATTAAATTTAAAAAAGATGATCTGGTATTTTCTTTTTTCAAATAACATCTTAGAAATGCTTGATTTATAATTGAGATATTACCAAAATTTTTTTTATTAAATAAAGTTTTTTTATTTTTAAAGGTGTAGAGATATTGTCTTAATGTTTCATATATTACAAAATTAAATCTATTTTCATTCTGAAATTGTAAACTTAGATTTAAATACTTTTCTGCTTGATTTAAATTATTCTTTTTCAAACTATCAGCTATTAAAAGTAGATAAGCTTCAAAAAAATCTAAATTTTCATTATTGCTACTATTTTTAATTACATTAATAGCTTGAGCAACTTTATTTTCTAAAACTAAAGAAAAAGAATATCGTTTTAAATAAGCATCATGTTTATTTAACAATACCTTAGATGCGTTAAAAAATTTTAATGCATCAGAATTATCCTTATTTTCAAACGCAATAATTCCTGAAAAATAATTTGATAAATCTCTTGAATTAAACTCATTAAAACTAGCGCTTTTAGAATATACTGGTGTCTGATAGAATAGACCTAGAATAACAAATAGTTTTATTAGTTTATTAAACATTTAATCATTGTATGACTAAAAAAGTGATAAATCAAAAAGGCAAATTCGACGAAGAATTAATAAATACAATAGAACCAAATTTTGTATTTAAAAATAAGCCTATTAATAGATTTAGGTTTACAGAAACTATTTTAGAAGAAAATCAAACTGATAAAACTGTATTACTGAATGATTTGAAAAAGCAAATAAATTCAATTGAAAATTGTAATCTAAAAAATAATTCACAAAATCTTGTTTTGGGAGATGGCAATATAAACAGTTCTATTATGCTTATAGGTGAAGCTCCAGGAATTGAAGAAGATAAATCCAGTATACCATTTAAGGGAGAAATTGGCGAACTATTAAATAAAATGCTTTTAGCGATTAATATAAAAAGAAAAGATATTTATTGTACTTATGCAATAAATTTTCGACCACCGGAAGATCGAAAACCTACATCTATGGAAATTAAAAGATACTCAGTTTTTCTTAAAGAACACATATCAATTATTAACCCAAAGATTGTTATTTTAATGGGAAGTTCTGCAATGGAAGCTGTTACGGGTATAAATACTAAAATATCTTCTGAAAGGGGAAATTGGAAAGAAGTGATATTAAAAAATAAAACTTATCCAGTAATGATTACCTTCAATCCATCATATTTAATCAGATTTCCAGAAAATAAAAAATATTCTTGGGAAGATTTGAAAAGAATTAGACAAAAAATTCAAGATTTAAAAATAAATATTTAATGAAAGTTACTGCAGGAGTTGATGAAGTTGGAAGAGGAAGTCTAATGGGTCCTGTTTATGCTGCTGCAGTAATTCTAAATAGTTCAATTGATATAAAATTACTTAAAGACTCTAAATCAATTGCTAAAGATAAAAGAGAGTTATTATCTAATTATATTAAAAAAAATTCAACTTGGGCCGTTGGCAAAGCCTCAGTTAAAGAGATAGATAAAATAAATATATTACAAGCAAGTTTATTGGCAATGAAAAGAGCGATAAAAAAGCTTAAAATAAAACCATCTCATATTTTAATTGATGGAAATAAAGTTCCAGATTTAAAAAATTATAATTTAAAAGCTGTCATAAAAGGTGATCAAAAAATTCCCTCTATCTCTGCCGCTTCTATAATTGCCAAAGTTTCAAGGGATAAATTTATATCTGTACTTGCTAAAAATAATAAAGGATATGGTTGGGATCAAAATTTTGGCTATGGAACTAAACAACATTTAACGGCAATAAAGAAACTTGGTATTAACAAGCATCACAGAAAAACTTTTTCCCCAATATCTAGATTGAAGACACACAATATATAGTTGTCTACTATTCACTGAACACATATCGAATCCAAATAATTCAATCCTAGGTTGACTGAAGAATCCATCTGGAGTCTAATTAATTTTTACAAATGAAAAGTGAATTTAAAAATAAGATTATTAACGGCGACAGTCTCGAAGAATTAAAAAAAATTCCAAACGAAACTTTTGATTTAATTTTTGCAGACCCTCCATACAACTTACAGTTAAAAAATGAGTTGACTAGACCAGATCGTTCAAAAGTTAGTGCGGTAAACGATAAATGGGATCAATTTGAAAATTTTAAAAAATATGATGACTTCACTTATCAGTGGTTGTCAGAATGTAAAAGAATTTTAAAAAAAGATGGAGCTATTTGGGTTATTGGGAGTTATCACAATATATTTAGAGTTGGTACAGCAATACAAAATTTAGGTTTTTGGATTTTAAATGATGTCATTTGGAACAAAAATAATCCTATGCCTAATTTTAGAGGGACAAGGTTTACTAATGCGCATGAAACTTTAATTTGGGCTTCAAAAAGTGAAAAATCAAAATACACATTCAATTATCAATCATTAAAATGTTTAAACGACGATCTTCAAATGAGATCTAATTGGAATTTACCAATTTGTAATGGATCTGAAAGACTTAAGAAAAATGGCAAAAAAGTACACTCAACACAAAAACCGGAATCTCTTCTTCACAGGGTGTTATTAGCATCCTCTAATAAAGATGACATGATCTTAGATCCATTTTTAGGATCTGGAACTACAGCAACAGTTGCAAAGAAATTGGGTAGAAATTATTTTGGTATTGAAAAAGAAAAAAGTTATTTTAAGGCAGCGGAACAAAGATTAAAAAACACGAAAACTATTGAAGATGATTTGTTGGATACACTTAAAAATAATAGATCAAAACCAAGAATACCTTTTGGCTCACTAGTTGAACTAGGAATAATCAAGCCTGGCACTAACATTTTTGATAATAAAAAGAAAATAACTGCAAGAATTATGGCTGACGGTAGCATTAAACATAATCAGGCTGAAGGCTCTATACATAAAGTTGCAGCTACTATCTTGGGTGCTGAAAGTTGTAATGGTTGGACTTATTGGCATTGTGATATCAACGGACGAACACATCCAATTGATTATTTAAGACAAAGATTAATTGCAAAAAATTAATTCTTATAAATCTTACCCAAATAATTTTCTAAAAATTTCTTATTCTTTGCTAATAACTTTAAGCTAATATTTCTAAAAAAAACTATAAGTGGATTGGACACGTGAAATGCAAATTGATTTAATTTTGATCTGTTATTAATCATTTTTACTTTTGCAACTCTGTTGTCATAAAAGTTTTTTTCATTATTTATAATATTATCAAATAACTCTGATGCCCCCTCGATAGATTGTGATGCTCCTTGAGCAAATGAAGGAGGAAAAGCAAAAAATGCATCTCCAAGTAAAAAGATATTTTTACCTGGTTTAAGATAGCCTTTGCTTACAAAAACTGGGAAGCACTTAATATTATCAATATTTTCTAAAATAGTTGTTGAAAACTCATTTAGTAGTTTATGTTTAATATCTTTGATGAAAGTTTCTTCTTTAAAAAGACTGTAATTGCTGAGCTCTTTTTCTGTTAATTTATATTTTAAAACTCCAATAAAATTATAATTTTCATGCGCTTTTTTTATTGGATAAATCACATAATGAAAATTATGTCCCATAAATAATGAAATATTATTTTCATTTAAATTCTTAAGTTTATTTCTTGAAATATTGCCTCTAATAGCAATGGAATTATTATATGAGGGCTTTATCTCATCATTGGAAATTAATGATTTTCCTTTTGAAAAAACACCATCAGAAATAATTAAATGGTCACAAATTGCTTTATTGTTTTCATTAAAAGTTAAGTATATTTGATCATTATTTTTTTCAATTTTTTCAATGCCGTGATTATACTTAATTATATTATCATTTAATTTACCTTTTAAAAATTCAACTAACTTAGATCTTTTAAGGGTTGTGTACTTACAGTCTTCAGAATTAAAATCTGAAATATTTAGATCGCATATTTTTTTTTCTGGTTTAATTGTATAAAAATCAATTTTCTCAGGGTTAAACCTGTCTCCATCTTCTAAAGTATTAAATCCAATTTTATTAAGAAGTTTGATGCTATTAGTTGATAGCTGTATTCCATATCCTTCAACTAAATCAATTGAAGTATTTTTTTCATAAATAGTTACCTGATAATCTTGATTCTCTTTAAATAAATTTGCAATAAATAAGCCAGAAATACCCGCTCCAATTATTGCAATTTTTTTCATGATTGATTTTCCAAATATGAAACAATTTTTTTAGTAAAAGTTGGCAGTGTATATTTTTCTAATTTTTTAGGATCAACCCAATAAGAAAAAGGCAGAGGTTTATTGATCTT
>JAOHEU010000050.1 GCA_028097645.1 Candidatus Pelagibacter sp.
TTTAAATAGTCAATATGATCCAATACATCTTCACTAGTTATTATTTCATCATTAATTTTGAGAAGTATTTTATTTTCGTATGAATGAACATTCTTAGACAGAAATGTAAAAAAAATAATTGTAGAAATAAATAATATTTTTTTATAAATCATCAAATAAATCGTTAATAGAATTTGGACCTCTATATATGCTTTGGTCAATTTCATGCTCATATTTGGTTATTGGAAAAATAGTAATTGATAGTAAAAGATCTTCTTTTGGTCTTAGCTCTCTATCTTCGTAATAAGTTTTTTTATATTTTATTCCTGCGGATAAGCAATCATTTTTATAGCTATATATTAAATCATAATATTCAGTTAGACTAATTTTTCTATTTCTTGTTGTTCCAAATGTTAACAAATTTTTTTCATTTAAATTAATTGAAGTATAGTTTGAAAGAATGTTTGTATCTCCCATTTCACCATTAGTTTCAGTAAAATTAAACTCCGTAGTAATATTTTTGAGTATAAAAGTAGATTTAATATTATTGTGCTCAAATGATTTAAAATTGTTATCAATTGCAAAATCATATTCTAGTTTAAAAAAATCAGTAAAATTACTATCGATAGATCCAAATAAATTTGACCCTTTTCTATTAATGGTACTAGAAGGAGAAATTCTATTCTCCTCTACATCCCTAAGTACTGTTCCTAATTTAAATTCAAAATATTTATTTTCATCTTGAATACTCTCTTTTTTATAATCAATCCCAATAGTTATTGATTTTCCACTTTCATAGGTGTCACTTACTCCAAGTCTATTGATGCTAAAAATGTTATCTATACCTATATTGTTATTAGAATTTGAATTATCACTCATATCACTAGGGTTAAATCTAAAAGATATCTTAGGAATAAGATAATCTATACTCTTTTCATTTGTTTTCATTAAAGGAAATGATGTCATTCCTTCAAATATTGTTGCTAATTCTATTTGCGTGTTTGATTTATACTTTATATCTTTTTTTGATACACGATTAATATTTTTAAAATAAGCATTGAAATTGTTTTTGAATCCATTTTTTGTATAAATATCGTAATTTTCATAACTTATATCATTCACAATTTTTGATTTAAGATTATTTGTGTTAATTAATCTATTGTCACCAGATGAATAAAAATTAAGAAATCCAGATTTTAATTCAATTGGAGTTTTTGTAAAATTATAATACGGTAAAACATATTGGTATCGATCATTATTATTTGTTTCTTGTAAATTTTCGTGAACTGTAATTCCTGAGTTAAAACTAAAATTTTCATTGGCAAGATCAAATATAGCTGATGACTCTAAGCTTGTTTTTCCATTTGGTTTCAATGCCATATCTATCAAATTACTATCAAATACTCTCAAATAAGTGTCATTACTTACTTTTTGTAACGATAAATTTAGATTGCTCTCACTAAAATTTTTAAAATTTAAATTAGTTTTAAATTTAGAAAAAAAATGTGATAAACTTTTTTTTGTTTTTGTAAGAGTAGGTTTATAATTTTGAACTAAATTAAAGTCAGCTATAAAAGAAGAAAACTCATTTTCAGACCTATATTCATTTCTTAACATAAACATGCTATCTTCAAATATAGTAGGCTTAATAGTTAAATCTTTATTATCAGAAATTACGTAAAAATAAGGTAAATAAAAAGATGATCCCAATACTTCATCATCATTTAACGCTGGCTGAAGTATTCCAGACTGTCTTTTAACAGAAGGATCTGGATGAAAAAATTTAGGAAAATAAAATACTGGTTTGTCATATAATCTTAAGACAGCATTATCATAAATTAGTCTTTTTTTTCCCATATCATGTTTAATTTTATCAGCTTTTATCGACCAAGCAGGACATTTACTATTTTTAGAACAAGATGTAAAAACACCCTTTTCAACTTTAATTATCTGATCATTTCTTGAAGAAGAAACACCTAATAGTCTAGGGTCATTCTGCGCAACACCAAGCGTATCTTTTTTAATATAAAATTCACTTTTACCTGCCATATAATTTTTACTTTTAAGTTTAAAAAAACCATTAGAGAATTTTGCCCTATCGCTGAATCCGTTATTGAGTAAATTTTCTGAGATAATTTCTACGTTTTCACCTTTTAACAAATCTTTATTTATTTGATATTCAAATTTATCAAATTTATATAATGCAGAATTGTTTTGTGTTACGTAAGATTTTAATGATGAGCTTAAAAAATTTTTATCACGTAAAAATAAAATTTCTTTAGAGTTAAATTCAAAATCATCATCTATTATTGCCTTTGTGTCACCTTGAGTTAAAATTTTTTCTTTATTTTTAAAATAAGTAATATTTTCTGTGAAAATTAAATATTGATTAATTGTATCAACTATTTTGACATTATTATTAGCATTTAAAATATTTAAATTTTTATTATATTCAAAATTATCTGCTTCTATAATTAAGCCATTATCATCAGCTTTAGAATTGCCTTTAGTGTAAATTATTTCTTGGTTTTTTAAATAAATAATTTGATCAGAAAAAATAATTGAGTCATTTACTGTGTCAGTAATTTTTACATTTCCTTTTGCTTCAAGAATATTTAAAATTTTATCATACTCAAATTCATCAGATATTAAAATTAGCCCATTATTTGTTTTTACAATTCCTTTTTTAGTACCTTTAAATTTATTTCCATTTTTTGTAATTTCAACTTCTGTTATGTCAAAAATAAATTGGTCATTTGCATAAGATGAATTAATAAATAAATTAATTAAAATAAATATAATTAAATGAAATACTTTATTTTGCATTTATTTCTTTCAACATAAAAAAATTTATCAAAAGTAGAATGGCTACAGGGGTCCAAACTGACATAATTACAGAGACTCTTTCGGTGTTTCCCATCACATTAAAAAAATTAAAAGTATAATAGATTAATACTGAAGAAAATAACCCTAATGCAATTTTTAAGCTATAGCTTTTAAATTTTTTTGTAGAAAACATTATTATTGCTGAAAATACTGTCATTAACATTAAATAAAAAGGATAAGAAATAATTTTATTAATTTGAACATCAACTTCTGTAGTAGAATAATTTAATAATTTATAATTATGTCTCAATTCAAAAAGATTCTTAAGTGATAGGGATGATAGATTTGAAAATAAATTTTTAATTTTATTGTAATCAAAATTAGATATTTTTTTAAAAGTTGAAACCTCTCT
>JAOHEU010000051.1 GCA_028097645.1 Candidatus Pelagibacter sp.
TCATAATTTACTTGTAAATAACAAAGGCTAGATTCATAATCAAACTGATTCGTATGAATATAGATTACACAGTAACAGCCCTTATGTTTCCAGCTATTCCTTTATTGATGAGCGTTTATAGTAACAGATTTCATTCTTTAAGTATGTTGATTAGAGAACTTCATGATGAACATGTTTATGAAAATCACATTCCTCATGAATGGAAAAAACAATTTATCAATCTAAGTGGACGGATTACACTACTGCGTTGGACAATCATGTTTGCTGCTTTTGGGTTTTTGTTCAATATGTTGACTGTATTAGGTCTCTACCTAAATGAAGTTTTTATTGCTAGATTAATTTTTGGCTCTTGTTGTTTATCAATGATTATATCTATACTTTTTTTTATTAGAGAAATTCATATTTCAACTAACGCACTTAAGTTGCATATGGCTGATATGGATGTGAAGCTTGATTAAGGAAGTATAACTGCAGGCCCCAAAATTTTTCTACCCTCTAAATCTTTATGAGCCTCAATAACTTGATCTAATTTATATTTTTTAAATATATTAATTTTTACTTTTCCAGAACTGATTTTTTCAAACATTATCTTTGATGCTTCATCAAGCTCTTCTTTAGTCGATAGGTATTGTTGCATTGCAGGTCTTACAAGATACAAACCTTTTGGCTGAAGCATTTTAGGAACATTAATATCAGATAAAGGGCCAGATGCATTACCAAATGAAACCATCATTCCTCTTACAGCCAAACACTCGATTGATCCCTCTAATGTATCTTTTCCGACACCGTCGTACACAACTGGAACACCTTTTCCATCTGTGATCTCTAAAACTTTTTTTGCAAAATCTTCTTTATTGTAATTGATTACATGATCATAACCGTTTTCTTTTGCTATGCTTACTTTTTCATCTGATCCAACAGTACCTATTACTGTGCAGCCTAAGCTTTTGGCCCACTGACCAAATATTTGGCCAACGCCTCCTGCGGCAGCATGGAATAGAATTGTTTGTCCTGATTTTACAGGAAATGTTTTGTATAATAGATAAAATGTAGTTAAACCTTTTGTCATTAAAGTTGCAGCAACTTCTAGATCAATACCATCTGGTACTTTTACAAGGTTTTTTGTTGAGTAATTTCTATGAGTTGAATAAGATCCAAGAGGGATACCCGCATAAGATATTTTATCACCGACTTTAAAATCTTTTACGTTGTGTCCAACATCAGTAATAATACCTGCGCCTTCTAAACCTATGCCAATTGGTAGGTTTAATGGGTACAAACCTGATCTATGATAAGTATCAATATAATTTAGCCCAATAGCTTTTTGTTCTATTGTTACTTGATCGGGGCCAGGTTTATCTAAAGTAATATCTTTAATTTCTAAAACTTCGGGTCCACCATTTTTTTTAATTTCTACAGCTTTCATAATTTATTTTACAAATGTATCATTATGATAATCTTGAACTGCTTGCAAGATCTCAGCTTTAGTATTCATTACAAATGGCCCACCTCTTGCAATTTCTTCATTGATTGGCTTTCCCGAGATCAGTAAAAACTTAGCATCTGATTTTGCTTTTACAGTTAAATCTTCACCTCTAGATAATAGTATTAAAGTGCTATCTTTAACATTATCATGTTTATTTTTGCCAACTTCAATTTCACCATTCACTAGATAAATAAAAGTATTATGAGTTGACGGTAATTTAAAATTGAATTCTTTGTCTTTATTTAATTCAACATCAAAATAAACTGGTTCAACATTATGACCTTTGACAGGGCCTTCAGCATTTTCAAATTTACCAGCTATAACTTTAACCTGTTTATACTCATCTTTATGAACTCTCATTTTGTCTGCATCAATATAAATATATTCAGGCTTACTCATCTTTAGTTTGGCAGGCATATTTACCCATAATTGAAAACCATGAAGTTTACCTTCTTTCATTGCAGGCATTTCAGAATGGATTATTCCACTTCCTGTTTTCATCCACTGAACATCTCCTGCAGTCATTCTACCTTCGCCCCCAGTACTATCTTTATGTTCAAAATCTCCAGCTAACATGTAAGTAACTGTTTCAATTCCTCTATGAGGGTGGGGTGGAAAACCTGCAATATAATCCTCGCTATTTTCTGATCCAAACTCATCTAACATTAAAAATGGATCAAAGTAGTTTGGTTCAACACCAATGCTTCTTTTTAATTTAACACCAGCACCATCTGATGCTGGAATAGGGTCAATGATTTTACTTATTTCAATATTCGACATTTAATTTCCTAACTTTTTATCAAGACTAAAGTCTTTAGCTCCATTTACAACAATAAATAAAAATCCTCCTGCCAAACCAATGTTCTTCATAAATGATATAAATTGCATTTGATCACTGAAATCACTATGAAAAATAATCGCAGTAGCCACACAGAATACACTTAGTAGAGCTGCTGAAATTTTAACCTTATATCCGATCATTATTAATATTGGTGCACCAATTTCCAATATGATTGCTGGAATTAAAAAGATACCAGGCATTCCTAAAGACTCCATCCATCCAACTGTTCCCTCGTAGTTTCCAATTTTATTTATTCCACTTAATAAAAAAATAAGTGAGATAAAAACTCTTGCTACTAAATCCAATATATTTGTCATAATTTATTTATTGTGAGAACCATCACAGAATAGAGCATTGTTTGTTTGTTTGCACGCACAGAAAAACATTTTTTTTGTTGCTTCGGCCTTGTATGCAAATGGAGTAAATTTTGTACCTTCATCATTTAATGGGCTCACGTGTGATCCATCACAAAACGGTTGTTTTTTTGATTGCCCACATGCACACCAATAGTAAGATTTACCTTTTTCAACTTCTACTGCTACAGGTCCATCTCCTGTCTTTTTCCTTTAGTCATTTTTACCCTTTCGATTAGTTTAAAACACAACTAATAGTTTGTTATGAAATATACAAGAACGCAAAATTTTCATACTAGTATATAAAATCATACCTTGATAATTAAAATAAAGTAGTTATTTAATTCTCTATGAAAGATTTAATCAATTGTCCGGCTGAAAGAGCTATTTATTTTTTAGGTGGTAAATGGAAAATAAGAAT
>JAOHEU010000052.1 GCA_028097645.1 Candidatus Pelagibacter sp.
ATTCTTACTAAAGACAAAATCAAACAATCAAATCAAATTGAGTATCAAAATGTAAACTGGTTAGGGAAAAAATATTCTATTAACTATTATCCTTCAATTTATTCCTTTTATAATTTACAGAAAATAAAATCTAAAAATAATGAAAATAACTTTGCAGGATTTGGGGACCCTGAATTTAATTCTAAAAAAGATATTAAATTAGCAAGTAAATCAGATTTATCTAATTTAACAATGTCTAGAGGAATAGCTAATGCAGATGAAATTAGAAAATTATCTGAATTACCTGAAACCAGTGATGAGTTAAAATTTATAGCGAATTTATTTAAAGGTAAGTCAAAATTATATTTAAGAAAAGATTTTGATGAAGAAAAAATTAAATCTTTAGATTTAAGTAACTATAAATATATTTCTTTTGCAACCCATGCAATTGTGGCTGATCAAATCAACAATATTTCAGAACCAGGCATCATTTTAACACCTCCTAAAAAATCAACTAAAACTAATGATGGTATCCTTACAGTTTCAGAAATAGAAAGATTAAAATTAAATTCAGATATAGTTATCTTATCAGCATGTAATACGGCTTCAGAAGATGGCACACCTAACGCTGAAGGATTATCTGGATTAACTAGTGCTTTCTTTCAGGCAGGCACTAAAAGTATGATGGTTACTCACTGGGATGTAGAAACAAATTCTGCAGTAACATTAACAACAGGGACGTTTGATAAAATGGTAAAATTAAAGAATTTATCAAAAGCAATGCATAAGACTAAAATAGAAATGATGAATGATCCAAAAACATCTCATCCTTTCTATTGGGCACCATTTATTTTAATTGGAAATCTTAACCTTTAAATTCTTAAAACTTAAATCACTGCATAAAATAAACACATTTTTAATTTATTAACAATGATCAACAATGTCAGTTCTTGAAACATTAATTTTGTTAGAAGCTATTTATTTTTTACATTACATGATTGTAAATTAGGATAAATTATCTCTGCCATATTAAAAAAATAATGGCTGATTTTTACCCACAACTACAAAAGGTGCCCAAAACAATGGGTGAGATCGCTCTTTTTCATTTTTTGCCATCTCAGACATTGTTAAGTTTAATCCATCTGAGATAGAAAAATTAGGATTATCTTTTAAATTTTTAAACAAATTTATTACTATTTCTTTTGCTGAATAAGTTTCTACATACCAATTAGATACTAAGATTGATTTTGATCCAGACATAAAGAAACTTTTAGCCAAACCACTAAACCCCTCTGAGCCAGTCTCATCTCCTGCAGCAGTATTACAAGCTGACAAAACTACTAAATTAGCGTTTGTATTAAGTGACATTATTTCAGACATAGTTAACAAACCATCTTCAGTACTAGGTCCATTTGGAGGTGATAAAACTAGGAAAGGTTCATTTATACCCGTTAAAGCTCCAGATACTTCTCCATGAGTTGCAAAATGAATTATTTTATAAGAACTTAAATCTAATTCTTTTAAATTAATTTCTTTAGCATTTTCTCTTAATAATATTTTTGATTTTAAAGGAGATAAATATTCTGCTACTTGATTAATCTCATCAGCTGAACCATCTACTGGTCCATAAATTTCTTTAATTGACTGGCTACTAATTTTATCTTTGTCAAATAAAGAACGAAGCATTGTTACTTTCTCTGAAGTATCAATTTTTTTTACTTGTATTTTACTATAAAGATCAGGATCTCCTATGCCCAAATAAAAATCATCTGTTTTTATAATATTTTTTGATTTAGTTGTCTTTGACTTATCTTCTTTTAAAACTTTATTTTTTAATTTCTTAAGTTGTTTAACTAATGTGGTTTGTTTAACAACATCAATTGTTTCTTCTGAAATTTTTTTAATAATTTTATTAGATATATTTAAACTTATCTTTTTAAATTCTTCATCAACTGTGTCTATATTTTTAAATGTTTCTATCGAAGGATAATAATTAAAGTTATGATTGTTCATATTAAATTGTACTTTTCTGCAGTCTAGACAATCTTTGTTTTTAGCATGTGCCAATGCGTGTAAAGGCATACTATTTAAAGGTCCATCAGGAATTACAATTACATTTTTATAATCTTTGGTAATCTTATTTAAAAATAAAAAAGTTTTTTCATTAAGTTCAAATGATTTATTGACTGAATAAGGTTTAATTTTCCCATCAAGTGGAATTAATGTATTTCTAATTTCCCTATTCAATTTATTAAGTTTTTTCAAATCTATTTTACTAGATAAAATTTGAAGATTATCTTTAGTGACAGATACTACTTTTAAGTCGTTTTCATAAAAATAATAATCTAACAATACTTCATCATTTGCCAATAAAGATTGTATTTCTGAAATTTTTATATCTTGGGATTTAATTAATTTCAAATATTCAGGTATTTTTGATTTAATATTTTTTTCCAAACTAGCCAACTCTTTTTGCAATTCTCTGTTTCTTTGATTTAATTCTTTAGAAATATTTGAAATACTTGATCCTTCTTTTGGTATAAACTGCTGACTTCTAGTATTTACTGAAAATTTTCTTTTAATAACTTCATACTTTTCAATTAGTCCCTCAGGATCTTTAAAAGATTTTTTTGAAATTGCCTTTGATACATCTCTTGAGGTATATAAATTTTTTCCTTTTTGAGCAATGGAGTAAGCTTTTTTTAAAAAAGTTTTATTTTTTTGTAAATAATTTTCGGCAAGATCTAAGTAAGTTTTGCCAATAATAGTATCGCTTATGTTAGGTTTCCAAAGATCTTTTGATGCTTTTTCATTATAGTCTTCAATTATTAAAGGATATGCTTTGTTTAATATACTTAATCCATCTTTTTCATAGCCTTCTTGAATAA
>JAOHEU010000054.1 GCA_028097645.1 Candidatus Pelagibacter sp.
TTGATGTTTTAGTTCACTTACAAGAAATTTCTTATTCAAGAGTTAATCATCCAGATGAAGTTTTTAACATCGGTGAAAAACATGATTTAAAAGTTATTACTGTTGATAAAGAAAAGCTACAAGTTGGCTGTTCAGTAAAACAACTATCTCCAGATCCTTTTGAACACATTGAAAACTATGAATTAAATAAAATTTATAAAGTTAAAGTTGTAAAACTAATGGACTTCGGTGCTTTCTGTGAACTAGAGCCAGGACTTACTACTTTACTTCACTCAAGTGAACTAAGTTGGACGAAGAAAAATATTTCAGCTAAGAAAATGTTTAAAGTTGGAGATGAGATTGACTGTATAATTACTGAAATTGATAAAGATAAAAGACGTGTTGCAATTTCACATAGATTAACTCAAGACAATCCTTTTGAAACTTTTGAAACAAAATATCCTGTTGGAACAATTGTTGAAGGTGAAGTGGTAAATAAAAATGAATACTCACTATTTGTTAAAGTTGAAGACTTAGATGTAGATGCATTTTTACACTGCAATGATTTAACTTATCTAAACAATGGTGAAGAAGAGTTAGAGAGGTACAAAAAAGGTGACAAAATTAAAGTTAAAGTACTTGAAGTAAAAGCTTCTGAACAAAAAATTAGAGTTGGTTTAAGACAAACTCAAGCAGATCCTTTTGATTGGTTTAAAGATAAGTCTAAAAATCAAACAATTACTGTTAAAGTAATATCTACGGACAACAAAGGCTTAACAGTTAGACCTGAAGGTTGTGAAATGGATTTTCAAATCAAAAAATCAGCAATCGCAATTAATGCGGCTGATGCTAGACCAAGCAGATGGACAGGTGGAGAAAAACTTGACTGTGCAATAGCTGATATTGATTTAGATAAGAGAAAAGCAACTTTAAGTATTAAATTATTGGAAGAAATTGAGAAAAAAGAAGCTCTAGATAAATACGGATCTGAAGGTTCAGGTAAAAATTTACCGTTCTCATCTCTTTCTGAAGATTTAAAGAAAAAAGAAGAAGATAAAGAGTAAACAGAAGATTTAAATTGGCTATTGTAAAATCAAAGCTTTTAAAACAACTCTCCGAAAACTATCCCAATTTTCTAAAAAAAGACCTCGAAAAGTTTACCAATATAATTTTAAACGAAATTAAACGTGCCCTTAAAAGAGGTGATCGAGTTGAGCTGAGAGGTTTTGGTGTATTTTCAACCAATATTCAAAGAGCGAGGATCAGTAGAAACCCCAAAACTGGTGAGAAGGTAAATACGCCAGAAAAGAAAACAATTCACTTTAAAATGTCAAAAGACTTGTTTAAAAAATTAAACGATGAAACATAAAAACATTTTTGTTGCTTGTGATACTTCCAATTTAAGTGAAATAAAAAAAATCATCAAACAAACTCAGACGAATAAACTTAAAGTTGTCCCTAAATTTGGCTTACAATTTTTTTACTCTAAAAATGGAAGAAAATTTTTAGAAAATTTTAAAAAAGACTTTTGGCTTGATTTGAAAATTAATGATATTCCACAGACCGCTTTATCTGCGGTAGATAGTTTAAAAGATTTAAAAAAATGTAAGTACATTACTGTCCATGTCAATGGTGGTCTTGAGATGTTAAAGGCCATTAGAAAGAAAGCTAAATCAATTAATAAAGATTTAAAAGTACTTGGGGTTACCATTTTGACAAGTCTAAATAAAAAATCACTTAAAGAAATTGGACACACAAAATCTGTTGAACAATTAGTATTAAAACAAGCTGGATTGATTAAACAATCAGGGTGCGATGGCATTGTTTGCTCTGCACAAGAAGCAAAAATGGTTAGGAAAAAATATAAAAACTTATTTATTGTAACCCCTGGAATAAGATTGCCTGGAGATAGTGCGAACGATCAATCAAGAGTAATGACTCCTAATGATGCTTTTAAAAATAAAGTCTCTGGAATAGTAATGGGAAGATCATTAATTAAAGGGAATATTAAAAATAATACTCAAAGATTAATTGACCACTTAGATAAATGATTAAGGGGTCTAAAATCTGTGGGATCTCAGATCTCAATACTCTTAATTTTATAATCAATCATCCCTATCCACCTCAATTTATTGGCTTCATTTGTAATTATAAAAAAAGCTCAAGATATGTTGAAGTTGAAAAGTTAAATGAGTTAATGATATTAGATAAAAAGAAATCTAATTTTGTAGCAGTGCTTGTAAGACCAGATGAGACTATTTTAGAAGAAATTAAACATCTACCTTTTGATTATTATCAAATTTATGACAGCACCCCTGATGAGATAAAAAAAATTAAGCAAAAATATAATAAGAAAATTATTACTGCTCTAACTATAAAAGATGAAACTGACGTTGCAAAATATCAATTATTTTCTGAGGTGACTGATATTTATTTATTTGATAGCAAAGGATATGAAAAAAGTATGGCTTTTGACCACTCGCTTATTGAAAAAGTAAAGATCAACAAACCTTTAATGATAGCAGGAAACATTCGGGTAAATGATAATCTTGATAATTATAAAAAAATAGCTGATATTATAGATATATCTGGGGGTCTTGAGACTTCTGGGATAAAAGATAAATCCAAAATAGATATATTTTTAAACAAGGTAGAGCAGGTAAAAAATGAAACTTAAAAAAGGAATTCCTTTAATTGATCAGCACGACCAACATGGCTTTTGGGGTGGTAAGTTTGGAGGAAGCTTTATTCCCGAGACATTAAAAAAACCTGT
>JAOHEU010000053.1 GCA_028097645.1 Candidatus Pelagibacter sp.
TTTTGGTAAAAACCCTGATAAAATTTGGGAATTTAATAATAAAAATTCATATTTGATTAAGGGTAAGAAAAAATTAAAATTAAAAGATAAGCCAGATCAATTAATTGAAAAAATAATCGAGGAATTTAAATTTGAAACTCCAGAAAAACTACCAAAGATATGTTCTTTAATATCAGGATATTTTTCGTATGACTCAATTAGATACGTTGAAAAAATACCAAATAATTGCAAAAACGATCTAAATCTACCTGATGTAAGATTATTAAGACCTAGAACACTTGTAATTCACGACAATTTAAAAAAAGAAATATTTTATATAATTAATATTTTTAATGATGAAAAAATTATTAATTATCAAAGAAAGTTCGATGAGATTAAGTCGGACCTTTTTAAACTATCAATTCAATCCTCTATAAAAAACTTAAATAAGTCTAAAAATAAGACAATTAAGGAAATTAAAGTTAAATCAAATACGTCTAAAAACAAATTTCTTAATATGGTCAACAAAGCAAAAAAGTACATTAAGTTGGGAGATATTTTTCAAGTTGTATTAAGTCAGAGATTTGAGGCAAAATTAACAAAAAATCCCTTAGAAATTTATAAAAAATTAAGAATTACAAATCCTTCACCTTTTATGTTCTTTTTTAATTTTAGTGATTTTCAAATAATTGGCGCCAGTCCCGAAATATTAGTGAGATTAAGAGATAACAAAATTACTGTAAGACCTATAGCTGGAACTAGACCTAGGGGAAAAAACTATAAAGAGGACCTTTATTACGAAAAAGATTTATTAAGAGATAAAAAAGAATTGTCTGAACATTTAATGCTTTTAGATTTAGGAAGAAATGATGCTGGTAAAGTCTCTAAAATTAACTCAGTTAAAGTTACTGAAAGCTTTATTATTGAGAGATATTCTCATGTTATGCACATAGTTTCTAATGTTGTAGGAGAATATAATAAAAAGTTCTCTAAATTTAAGTCTCTATTAGCGGGTTTTCCTGCAGGCACTGTATCGGGTGCACCTAAAATTAGAGCTATGGAAATTATTGATGAGTTAGAATCAACAAGAAGAAAAGTATATGCGGGTGGAATTGGATATTTTTCAGCTAATGGTGAATTTGATACCTGTATTGCCTTAAGGACAGCAGTAGCAAAAAATAAAAAATTTTATGTTCAAGCTGGAGCAGGAATTGTAGCAGATAGTAAACCAATTAAAGAATATGAGGAAACTGTTAATAAAGCTAAAGCTTTGATTAACGCTTTAAGATAATGAAAATATTATTGATAGATAATTATGATAGTTTTACATTTAATCTTTATCATTATCTCTCATCATTAAAAACCAAAGTTGATGTTATTAGAAATGATAAAATAACTTCTAAAGAAATTATAAAAAATAAATATCATAAGATTGTAATTTCACCAGGACCTGGAAATCCAAATCAATCAGGAAATTGTTTAAATATTTTAAAAACCCTTCATAAAGAAATTCCTTTTCTAGGTGTTTGTTTGGGTCATCAAATTATAGGTCAAGTTTTTGGTTCTAAAATTGTTCAAGCAAAAAATTTAATGCATGGAAAAACCAGTAGAATTAAATCAAAAAAAATTGGAATTTTAAAAAATCTTCCTAGTACATTTGAAGCAACAAGGTATCATAGTCTAATTATTGATAAAAAATCATTATCTAAAAATTTAGAGATTACCGCTGAAACTGATGACGGATTAATAATGGGTGTTAAGCATAAAGAATTTAATATTCATGGTGTACAATTTCATCCAGAAAGTATTAAAACTAAAATAGGAATTAAAATATTAAAAAACTTTATAAATCACAAATAAATGGAAAAAATTTTAGAAAAATTACGACAAAAAGAAAATTTAACATTTGATGAGAGTAAGTCAGCATTTGAATTGTTAATGACTGGTAAAGCTAGTGAGGATGAAATTTACAGTTTTTTAACTCTACTTTCAGAAAAGGGTGAAGTTTCTGATGAAATTGCTGGTGGTGTTTATGTACTTAGAGAAAAATCAAAAAGAGTAAATGTTTCTGATTGTGTAGATACTTGTGGAACAGGAGGAGATGGTATGAATACTCTTAATATCTCTACTGCTTCTGCTTTACTTTTAGCTAGTATGGGAACAAAAGTTGCTAAACATGGTAATAAAGCTGTATCATCAAAATGTGGATCAGGTGATGTTTTAGAGGCTCTTAAAATTAATATAGATCTTGAGCCTAACGATATAGAAAAAGAGATTGATAATAATAACTTTGGTTTTATGTTTGCACCAAATTATCATAGTGCTATGAGATTTGTTGGACCAGTTAGAAAAAAAATTGGTAAAAGAACTATCTTTAATATGATTGGTCCATTAAGCAACCCTGCATTAGTTAATAGACAAGTTGTAGGAGTATTTGATAAAAAATTACTTATGATATTTGCTGAAGGACTTAAAAATTTAAATATTAAGTTTGCATGGATTGTAAATAGTGAAGATGGTTTAGATGAAATCTCTCCCTATGCAAAAACAAATGTAATTCAATTAAAAGATGGAAAAATATCTGAAATCATAATTGATCCAAAATCAATTAATGTTAATGCTGAAAAATTTGAAAACTTAATTGGAGATGATGCTAACTTTAATGCTAATAAAATGATTGAAATTTTTAAAGGCAAAGATAATGATTTTTCAAAAGCTGTTTGTTTAAATGCAGCAGCTGGATTAATAGTAGGTGAAAAATTCACAGAATTTTCTGATGCATATAAATTTGCAAGAGAGTT
>JAOHEU010000055.1 GCA_028097645.1 Candidatus Pelagibacter sp.
ACTAATATTTATTATCAGGTATAAATGGAAAATTTACTTTTAATGATGGCCCCGTTATTTAGTTCAAAACTTTTATTAGTTTTATTTTTTGGAACTTTATTCGGATTGATCTTAGGTGTTTTGCCAGGTCTTGGTCCTACTACTGGAGGTGCTTTAATTTTACCTTTTACAATGACTTTGGATCCACTTTCAGCAATTGTTTTATTAACATCAATTTATTGTGCAGGAACATACGGTGGGGCAATTACAGCTATTTTAATTAACACCCCAGGCACACCAGCTGCAGCCGCTACATGTTTAGATGGTTATCCGCTAGCACAAAAAGGTGAAGCTGGTAGAGCTCTTGGAATGGCTACTGTATCAAGTACAGTAGGTGGGATTTTTAGTGTTATAATACTAGTTTTTTTTGCACCATTACTTGCAAAACTAGCTTACGAATTTGGTCAACCTGAATACTTTGCTTTAGCTATTTTTGGTTTAACAATGCTTGCTTCTATTGGGGAAGGAAGCCCAATTAAAAATTTAATTGCTGGAGCTTTTGGAATTTTAATTTCAACTATTGGAAAAGATTTTATGACTTCAATAGACAGATTTACTTATGGAATTAATGAGTTGTCTGAAGGAATTGGATTTATTCCAGTTGTTGTAGGTTTATTTGCTATTAGCGAAATGTTAACACAATCAACCTTACTTGATCAGGTTTTTAAAAGAGTAGCTTTAAAAGCAGTAAAACTTCCATCTTTAAATGATTATAAATTAACATGGAAAACAATTTTAAGATCTTCGGGGATTGGTTCTTTCATTGGAGTTTTGCCAGCTGAAGGGGGGACGGTTGCGTCTTTGATAGGTTATTCAGAAGCTAAAAGATTTTCAAAAAAACCAGAAGAATTTGGCAAAGGGTCAATTGAAGGTATTGCGGGAGCAGAAGCAGCCAACAATGCTGCAACAGGTGGAGCAATGGTTCCCACACTTGCTCTTGGTATTCCAGGAAGTGCAACTACTGCAGTAATTCTTACAGGTTTAATAATCCATGGAGTAAGACCAGGGCCTGATTTATTTAGAGAGCAACCTGAATTTTTGTATGGAATATTTGGTGCAATGCTAATTGCAAACGTACTCTTCTTTATATTTGGTTTTTTTGGAGCTAAAATTTTTGCGAGAATTACATTGGTTCCAAATAAAATTTTATGGCCAATGATTTTTGCTGTTTCTGTTTGTGGAACTTATTCATTGAGTCAATCCATATTAGATGTTTGGATAATGATTTTTTTTGGTGTAATTGGATTTTTTATGAGAAGATATGGATTTTCAGTAGTGCCAGTAATCATTGGATTAATTCTTGGAGAATTAGTAGAAGGAACTTTAAGACAATCATTGGTAATATTTGATGGAAATTGGTTAATGTTTTTAACAAGACCTATTGCTTTAACGTTCTTTATTTTATCTTTAATTGCTCTAGCTTTTCCATTATTAAGATCAAAAAAGAAAAAGAAATAATATGATTAAATACGATTTGAATAATAGAGTTGCAGTTGTAACAGGTGGGGCACAAGGTTTTGGTTTGGCAGTAGCAGAAAGATTTATTGATGCTGGTGCAAAAGTGGTCATCTGGGATATTGACGAAGAAGCTATCAAAAATGCTTTAGAAAAAATTAAATCAGAAAATTTAAGTTATCAAATTGTTGATGTTAGTAACTTTGAAAATATTAATAAAAGTTTACTAGAAACAGAGAACAAGCTTGGAAAAATAGATATTTTTATTAACAATGCAGGTATTGCAGGAATGAATACTACTGTGGCTGAATATCCTTTGGATGAATGGAATAAAGTTATTAACCTTAATTTAAATTCTGTATTTTATTGTTGTAAAGCTGTTGTTCCTTTTATGGAAAAAAATAACTATGGTCGTATTGTTAATATTGCATCTATTGCTGGAAAAGAGGGAAACCCTAATGCAAGTGCATATAGCACATCTAAAGCAGGAGTTATTGGTTTAACAAAATCACTAGGTAAAGAATTAGCTCAAAAAAACATTGCAGTTAATTGTGTTACACCAGCCGCTGCAAAAACTAGAATTTTTGATCAAATGACTGAAGAACATATAAATTATATGCTTTCAAAAATACCAAGAAATAAATTTGCCAAAGTAGAAGAATTAGCTTCTTTAGTTACTTGGTTAGCCAGTGAAGAAAATTCATTTTCAACTGCTGCAGTATTTGATTTAAGTGGTGGTAGAGCAACATATTAGTCATGCAAATAGGTGTTGATGTCGGTGCAACAAAGATAGAGAGTGTTGTACTTGAAAAAGATGGACAAGAAAAACACAGATCTAGAATACTATGCCCAAAAAATTATACTCAAATTATTACTTCAATAAGAGATATTCATAGACAACTAGAGCAAGAATTTAAACAAGAGCTTCCCATTGGTGTTTGTCATCCAGGGGTTCACTCTCCTCAAACAGGGTTGGTTAAAAATGTTCCGAACATATCTTGGTTAGAAAAAAAACCTTTTCAAAATGATTTACGTAAAGCGCTTGGGAAAGAAGTGTTTTGTGAAAATGATGCAAATTGTTTTGCTTTGTCAGAGGCTATAGATGGAGCA
>JAOHEU010000056.1 GCA_028097645.1 Candidatus Pelagibacter sp.
ATCCAAATCGGGTTTTCTTTATAGATTTTCTCAAACAGATTTAAATTTAATTAAAAGTCTGAATCTAGATGTTTTAGTGCGTTGTGGAAGTGGAATTCATATGGGGGAAATTTTATCATTAAACAAATTTGGAATTTTATCATTTCATCATGGAGATAACCGGGTTAATAGAGGTAGTCCACCTGGATTCTGGGAAACTTATTTTAATTGGCCTACTACTGGATTTATCATTCAGAGATTAACTGAACAGTTAGATGGTGGAGATGTTATATGCAGGGGAAATATAATGACACGTTCTCTATGGCACGAAAATACTGCTCAATTATTTTTAAAGAGTAATATTTTCATGTTTAAGGTTTTAAAATCTTTATATAAGAATAATTCTCTACCTTCTATTGAGCCTGCTTTTCAATATGGTGGAAAGATATTTAAGAAACCTAGTATATATCAATTAATTTTTTATATCTTTAAAGAATATCCAAAAATTATTAAATCTAAGATTTATCTTCTCTTTAATTTTAAAAAGAGATGGTCAGTTTCCTTTATAAATAAAACAGGTCTTGATATTGATGTAAAAAATTTAATTACAATAAAAAATCCACCTAATAGATATTTAGCTGACCCTTTTGTGATTAAACACAACAATAAGAATATATGTTTTGTTGAGGATTTCTATTTTAAAGATAATAGGGCAAAAATTTCAGCATTTGAATTAAATGGAAATTCTTACAAAGAAGTTGGTGTTGCACTTGAGGAGGATTTTCACTTATCTTTTCCATATATTTTTAAAGATAATGATGATATTTTTATGATACCTGAAACGGCTCAAAATAAAGATATTAGACTTTATAAATGTCTAAATTTTCCCTTAAAGTGGAAACTTGAAAAAGTACTGATGAGTAATATTGATGCTGTTGACACTGTTGTTTTTAAAAAAGAACACAAGTGGTATATGTTGTCAAATATATGCTCTTCTTTTATTGGAGAACATCACTCTGAATTACATTTATTTGAGTCAGATAACTTGATAAATAATATTTGGAATAAGTCATATATTAATCCTGTTATTTTTAACTCACAAAAAGCTAGGAATGGTGGTTTCTTTTCTCTTGGCACTAATTTATATAGAGTTAACCAAGTTCATCTTAAGGATAAATATGGTTACTCTTTTAAAATTAATAAAATTAAATCAATAAACAAAAATTTATATATAGAAAATGAGATTTCAGAAATTAAACCAATTTTTTTTAAATCATTGATTGGAACACATCATTTTCATATGAACGACGAGTATACGGTAATTGACCATTGTAAAATATCTAGATAAAAATCTCAATCATCTAAAATGATTTTTTAAAATAGGCTCTTCAGATGAAATATTTTTAGTACTCTTTTTTCCTAAAATTTCACTATAAAATTTAGGGCTTATACCAAAACCTGGTCTAATTTTTCTAATATTAGACTTTGTAAATTTTTCACCTTTTTTTATGTTATTTATTGCAAAAATGGATCTTCTAAAAATTAAACTTTTTTTTTCAGACTTATTTCTATAAAAAAACTTCTTTCCTTTAATTTCATCAACTAAATTTACTTGTTCAATAAATGATTTTATTTGATTCCCTTTTAAAGAAAAAGCTATATCAAAACCTTTTTTTTGGTTTTTAAGCGCTATATGTTTCTCAAAAACTTCAGCACCTTCACTACGTGCTATTATCGAGACCATGTTATTATTAGAGTGATCGGATAATCCAATGGTACATTTAAAATTTTTTTTAAGAATTAAAATATTATTCAAGTTAAAATCCTCTATTTTAGAGGGATAATTACTTACACAATAAAGAAGACAAATATGTTTTGCGCCATATTTTTTTGCAATATTGTAGCTCTCTTTTATTTCATCAAAACTTGCCATACCTGTGGAAATAATAATAGGTTTTTTAGTTTGAGCAATTTTTTTAATTAACAAGTGGTCATTCATTTCAAAAGATGCAACTTTATATAATGGGCAATTAAGTTTTTCTAAAAAATCAACAGCACTTTCATCAAATGGGGTGCTAAATATTTTGATTTTAATTTTTTTAGCATACGAAAATAATTCTTTATGCCATTTTAAGGGCGTAGAAGCTTTATCATATAACTCATATAAATACTTATTTTTCCAAAGACCACTATTAATTTTAAAATATTTTTTTTTAGAGTTAATGGTCATGGTGTCTGCGGTATATGTTTGGAGTTTCACTGCATCAGCTCCATTTTCTTTAGCACATTTGATAAGTTTTTTTGCAATTTCTATTTTACCACAATGATTTGCAGATATTTCAGCAATAAATTTTGGCCATTTAAATTTATTTAGCATTTTTAGCTAATTTTTTTACTAAAGAACTTATTTTTTGATCATCTAGATAAATTTGTGTCATTATTTTAGAAGCATTTTTTGCATCATGTTTAAATGCCAGTCTTAACATATCCATCCAATTAACATTATTTTTAGCTCTTATCTTCTGAATTTGATTAATAAGTTTATAATTATTTTTTTGGGACATTAAAAAATATTATATACATCATATTTAAAGTTAGTATAGGATAAATTATGAGTAAATATA
>JAOHEU010000057.1 GCA_028097645.1 Candidatus Pelagibacter sp.
TAAAATAGATTTAAATCCTTTAAAGAAAAATTCTTTGTTAATCATTAGCCACCAAGAAATAGTCTGCCAACATCAGGATTACTTAATAATTCATCACCTTTTCCAGCAATAGCTGTTTGGCCTGAAACTAAAACGTAACCTATATCAGCAAATTCTAAACCTTTTTTAGCATTTTGCTCTACGAGTATTATTGTTTTTTTTTCGTAGTGTTGAAGATCTTTTAAAATTTCAAAAACCATATCAATATATCTTGGTTCTAATCCAATTGATGGTTCATCTACTAGTAGCACTGATGGTTTCATCACTAATGCTCGTGATATTTCTAATAATCTTCTCTCTCCACCCGACAAAACTTTAGCAGGTTGATTTCTCCGATTTCTTAATCTTTCATACTTTTCAAAAATCTTTTCTGCTTCCTCGTAAGACTCGTCTGTTTTATCTTTGATATATCCACCCATTAATAAATTTTCTTCAACCGTCATATCTGGAAAAACTGAATTATCTTGAAGGATGTATGCTATGCCCACTGATTTTAATTTTTCGGCTGGTGATAAATTTGTAATTTCTTTTCCATCAATTTCTATTTGACCTGAAAATATATTGGTAAATCCATATATTGAGTGAAGTATTGTCGATTTACCTGCACCGTTAGGTCCAATTAAACATAGAGACTGAGCTTTGTTTACAAACAAATCAAAATTATGTAAAATTTCCATTTTACCATATCCAGCATTTAACCCTTTGATCGTTAAATGAATATCATCAGCAGATAATCTTTTTAAATCATCCGCTGTTGGAGCTTTTCCAAGTACTTCATATTGATTTGACATTATTGAGCTCCCAAATACGCATCAATTACACGCTTATCATTTTTAATTTCATCTGGAGATCCATTGGCCAGCATTTTACCGTGAGCTAAACAAAAAATATTTTCTGCTAATTGCATAATAACTCTCATGTTGTGTTCTATTACCAAAAGAGTTATTCCAAAATCTTGGTTTACTCTAATCAATCTATCTATAATTCCATTGATCAATGTTGGGTTAATTCCTGCAGTAGGCTCATCTAATAACAACATTTCTGGTTCATTCATTAATGCCATAGCAAGTTCTAACAGTTTTTGTTGTCCAAATGATAAATCTCCCGCTCTAAGTTTTCTTTTTTGATATAACCCTACAAAGTTTAATAAATTTTCAGCTCTTTCAGTAAGATCTTTTGGGATTTTTGAAAAAATAGTCATTATATTTGCGTCACTATCCTTGTGACTGATAAGCATATTTTCTACACAGTTTAATTTTCCATAAATTCTAGTTTGTTGAAAAGTTCTCAATAAACCAAGCTTTGCAATCATTGGTACTGGCAATTCAGATACTTCTTTTTCATTAAATTTAATAGAACCATTATCGATTGGGTAAGTTCCAACAATAGAATTAAATAATGTTGTTTTACCTGATCCATTTGGCCCAATTAGGCCAACAATTTTTCCCTTTTCAACATTCATTGTTATATCAACGTTGGCTTTAACTCCGCCAAAAGATTTACTTACGTTACTAACTTCTAAAATACTCATTTAAGTTCTACCTGTGCTTTTCGGTCTGCCTCATCAACAACTTCACCAAATCTTTCTGGGTATTTTTCTCTTAACCATCCCATAATTCCTTCAGGGAAATAAATTACTATTACAACAATTAAAACTCCAAGAGCTACGTACTGCCAACCTAAGAAGAAGGTCCAAAAACCTTCTTTAAATATGTGAAATATTGTTGCCCCAATAACTGGTCCCCATAAAGTTCCTTTGCCACCTAAAATTGCCATCAAAACCATGAACACACCCATTTCTCTTCCATCAAATGCAACATCGGTTGAATCAATATAACCAACTAATCCTCCCATGATCCCACCAGCTAAACCACAAAAGAAAGCTGATATCATCCAACCAATAATTTTATATTTCATTGTTTGGATACCCATTGCTTCTGCTTTATCTTCATTATCTCTTATTGCGTTAAGAATTAATTTAAATCGAGTTGAGTAAATCGCTTTCACAGATACAAAAGTAAGTATCAATACTATGAAACTTAAAAAATAAAAGAACTCTCCACGAGCTTCTAGACTACCAACTTCAGGAAAAGGAGGAGTTGTAAAACCTTGGCCTGCTCCAATAATTTCTATTCCACCAGAAATTTCTCCAGCTGCTACTCCTAAACCTAAAGTGCATATCGCAAAATAATGACCTCTTAATCCTAAGATTGCATAACCAATTAATCCAGCCACAATAGCTGGAACTATCGCTGCAACTAAAAGACCAAATGCCATTCCTTGGAAAAATTGACTAGGCGTATGAACGAAAGTTTTTTCACCTCCACTTTCTGTCCATTCTGCAAGTGGAAAAAACATTCCAACCTGCACAGAAGCACAAAGATACATTCCTAGACCATAAAACAAAATATTTCCAAAAGTATTGTAACCCATCTCACCACCTTGGATATTCCAAGTTAAAGCTAACACGATTAAAATACATAATATTGATAATTGAACTTTAAAAGCTGGTAGCACAAATGGTGCAACCACCCCAAAA
>JAOHEU010000058.1 GCA_028097645.1 Candidatus Pelagibacter sp.
TTTGTAATTTTAATTTTCTCTTTTGTATTGAGCAGATATTTTATTAGACCAATTCAAAATCTTGTAAGCTACACAAAAGTAATTAAAGAAAAAAGCCAGACTAAAACAAATATTGAAAATTTAAAAAGTCGTAATGATGAATTAGGACTTTTATCAAAGTCACTGGATGATATGACAATTGAGCTTCAAAAAAGAGTTGCTCATGCAGAGAATTTTTCTACAGATCTAGTCCATGAAATAAGAAATCCATTGGCATCCCTTAAAAGTGCCTCAGAGATATTACAAGATACAAATAGCTCTGAACAAAGATTGAAATTATTAAATATTCTTAGTCACGATGTCTTAAGAATTGAAAGACTTATAACTGATTATTCACAGATGCTAAAAGATGAAGTGGCTCTTAGTAAAGAAAAGATGAAAAAAATTAATATAGAGCCAATTATTCAATCTGTTGTAGAGGATTATAATAGTATTCAAAAGCTTAAAAAAAATATCAAAATCAACTATGAAAATAATGGTAACAAAAACTATAATATAAATGGCATTGAAAACAGGATTGAGCAAATAATTGCTAACTTACTAGATAATTCAATTTCATTTTGTAAAGAGGGTGAAAATATTTACGTAAATATATCAAATACTGCAGCTGAAGAAATTTTGGTAAAGATTATTGATGATGGGCAAGGATTTAAAGAAAAAGATACGTCAAAAATTTTTAAAAGATTTTATAGCAATAGACCGGATAAATTTGGAGAACACTCAGGCCTTGGACTAAATATTGTTAAAAATTTAGTTGATCTTCATGATGGTGAAATTATAGCATCAAATCGATTGGATAGAGAAGGAGCAATTGTAGAAATAAGGTTTCCAAGCGTTTAATCTTAACTTGATTTGTTGTTGGTTAACTGTATAAAACTTTTCCATGGAAGATTACAAAGTTAAAGATATATCATCAGCTGAGTTTGGTAGAAAAGAGATATCTATAGCAGAAAGTGAAATGCCAGGATTAATGGCATTAAGAGAAGAATATTCAGAAACTAAACCTTTAAAAGGTGCAAGAATTATCGGTTGTTTGCATATGACTATCCAAACAGCTGTTCTGATAGAAACATTAGTTACTCTAGGAGCAGAGGTGAGATGGTCTTCATGTAATATTTTTTCAACTCAAGATCATGCTGCAGCAGCAATTGCAAAAGCTGGAATACCTGTTTACGCATGGAAAGGGGAGACTGAGGAGGAATATCTTTGGTGTATTAAGCAAACTATAGTTGGCAAACCTGACTGGAAACCAAACATGCTTTTAGATGATGGCGGTGATTTAACTGCAATTATGCATAATGAATATAAAGATTTAATGAAAGATATAAAAGGAGTTTCTGAAGAAACTACTACTGGAATAAAAGCTTTAAACAAAATGGAAAAAGATAATTCTCTTTTGGTGCCAGCAATTAATGTTAATGACTCAGTGACTAAATCAAAATTTGATAATTTGTATGGTTGCCGAGAAAGTCTTGTAGATGGAATTAGAAGAGCAACAGATGTAATGATGTCAGGAAAAATTGCAATCGTAGCTGGTTTTGGAGATGTTGGTAAAGGAAGTGCTGCATCATTAAGACAAAGTGGAGCGAGAGTTTTAGTAACCGAGGCGGATCCAATCTGTGCGTTACAGGCTGCAATGGAAGGATACGAAGTTGTTTTAATGGAGGAAGCAATTAGTAGAGCAGATATCGTTGTAACAGCTACAGGAAATAAAGATATTGTTACTGCTGATCATATGAGAGATATGAAAGATAGAGCAATTCTATGTAATATTGGTCACTTTGATAATGAAATTCAAGTTGAAGCTTTAAAAAATTACAAATGGAGTGAAGTTAAACCACAAGTTCACGAAATTGAATTGCCAAGTAAAAAAAGAATTATTCTATTGGCAGAGGGTAGACTAGTTAATTTAGGTTGTGCAACTGGACATCCAAGTTTTGTTATGAGTGCTTCATTTACAAACCAAGTAATTGCCCAGATTGAACTTTGGAATAATCATAAAAATTATGAAAATAAAGTTTATGTACTTCCTAAACATTTGGATGAAAAAGTGGCAACTCTTCATTTAAAAAAAGTAGGTGCAAAACTTACTAAATTATCTAAAGAACAAGCAGATTACATAAGTGTTGGGACTGAAGGTCCATTCAAACCAGATGCCTATCGCTATTAAAAATAGCATAATAGATATATCTTCAGAAGAGACGACCAAAGAATTAGCTAAAGGGCTGTCAAATTATTTAAAAGGTGGGGAGATAATTTTTTTATATGGGGAAATGGGTGTGGGCAAAACCACCTTTGTAAAATATTTGATAAATGAATTTCAAATAAAAAAAAATTTACAGACTAGTGAGGTAACAAGTCCAACATTTAATTTACTCAATGAGTATGATGTAGATGATCTTAGTATTAAACATTATGATTTGTT
>JAOHEU010000059.1 GCA_028097645.1 Candidatus Pelagibacter sp.
ATTCATTTGTATATGACTTTATGTCAAGCATGAGACAAAAGATTAATGACCCTCTAGGGCAGAGGGCCAAAAAACGTAAAGAAATTACCCAGCGATAACTGCCAACAACAATAAAGCTACAATATTTGTAATCTTTATCATTGGGTTTATAGCAGGACCTGCAGTATCTTTGTATGGATCACCAACAGTATCACCAGTTACTGCAGCTTTATGCGCCTCAGAACCTTTTCCACCATGATTTCCATCTTCAATATATTTTTTTGCATTATCCCAAGCACCACCACCAGCTGTCATTGAAACAGCAACGAATAATCCTGTAATAATTACACCTAATAACATTGCACCAACTGCGGCTAAAGCAGCTACTTGTCCACCGATAGATAAAATTATAAAATATAAAACTACTGGTGATAAAACTGGTAATAAAGATGGAATTATCATTTCTTTAATTGCAGCAACAGTTAATAGATCAACTAATTTAGCATAATCTGGTTTCTGTTTTCTCTTCATAATGCCAGGAAATTTTTTAAATTGTCGTCTTACTTCAATAACTACGGCACCACCTGCTCTTCCAACTGCTTGCATTCCCATTGAACCAAATAGGTAAGGTAACATTCCACCAATTAATAAACCAACTACTACGTATGGATTAGATAAATCAAAAGTAACAACTATACCTTCTAATTTAGATCCTGTAACTTTTGAGAAATGTTTAATATCTTCAACGTAAGCAGCAAATAAAACTAAAGCACCTAAACCAGCAGATCCAATAGCGTAACCTTTAGTTACTGCTTTAGTTGTGTTCCCGACTGCATCTAATGCATCAGTAGTTTTTCTAACTTTTTTATCCATATTCGACATTTCAGCGATACCACCGGCGTTGTCTGTAACTGGTCCATAAGCATCAAGCGCAACTACCATTCCTGCTAAAGCAAGCATTGTAGTTACTGCTATTGCAATACCAAAAAGTCCTGCAATTGCATTAGTAGCCAAAATTCCAGCAACAATAATTAAAGCAGGTATTGCTGTTGCTTCCATAGAAACAGCTAAACCTTGAATAACATTAGTACCATGTCCTGTTGTTGAAGAAGCTGCAACAGATCTAACTGGTCTATAATTTGTACCTGTATAATATTCAGTAATCCAAATTAACAAACCTGTAATTACTAAACCAATTATTCCACAAAAATATAAACTCATTCCATTAAAATTTTTACCATTAACATTATATTCAGTAGCAAACCCGATTACATGATCTGTTACTGGATATAAAATTACAACTGATGAAATAGCAGAGACAACAAATCCTTTATATAAAGCATTCATTACATTTTTATCATTACCTAGTTTAACAAAAAATGTTCCAATGATTGATGTTAGAATACAAGCACCACCAATTGTTAAAGGGTAAATCATCATGCTCATATCACCTTGAAAGAAAATAGATGATAAAACCATAGTAGCTACAATTGTAACCGCATATGTTTCAAATAAATCTGCGGCCATTCCAGCACAATCTCCCACGTTGTCACCAACGTTATCAGCAATAACAGCAGGATTTCTAGGATCATCTTCTGGAATACCAGCTTCTACTTTTCCAACTAAGTCGGCACCAACATCAGCACCTTTTGTAAATATACCACCACCTAGTCTTGCAAAAATAGAAATCAAAGATGCACCAAACCCCAAAGCAACTAATGCATTAACTATTTCTCTTTCATCAACATTAAATTTTAATAAATAATAATAATAAACAGCAATAGACAATAAGGCTAATCCAGCAACTAACATACCAGTTACAGCACCTGATTTGAATGCAACAGATAGACCTTGAGCAAGACCTTTTCTAGAAGCTTCAGCAGTTCTAACGTTAGCTTCAACAGAAACTAACATTCCTACATAACCTGCGATACCTGATAATGCAGCACCAACTAAATAGCCCAAACCAACTAAAGGACTAAATGCGATACTTACTATTACTAAAACGACTACACCAACAATAGCTATTGTTTTGTATTGTCTTGCTAAATATGCTTTTGCACCAATTTGGATGGCTGATGCAATATCTTGCATTTTTGCATTCCCAGTGCTTTGATTTAAAATATTTTTTCCAGTGAAAAATCCATAAACTATGGATAATAAACCGGCACTGATTGTGTATAATAAAATAATTTCTACTGTTTCGCTCATATAAACCTTAAGGTTGTTGGTTGTTAAATTTTAAGCCCGGACAATACAAAAAAAGCTCAAAAAGACAATAATTAACTTTTAAAATTGGTGCTTATAACCAGGGTTTTTAACCAGTAAATGCTGACCTTTTTTACCAATTAAGAGTGATTTTTGATTGTTTGGTCTAATTTTACCAATTCTTGATATTTTCACCCCTAATTTCTTTGATGTATTTTTT
>JAOHEU010000006.1 GCA_028097645.1 Candidatus Pelagibacter sp.
TAAAATCAAAGACATTTAAGAGACTCAATAATAAAACACTTACATTTGTAGAGTTTAAAAAAGTCAACATTTCATCTTCTCAATTAAGAAAAATTTGATAGTCTAATTCTAATTAATGGATAAAATTTCAGATCTTAAATCAGTTGTCATAGACACACTAGATCTCAACAAAGCACAAGATATTGTTACTATTGACCTTAAAGATAAAAGTTCAATGGCTGATTATATGATAATTGCAAGTGGCACTTCTTCAAGACACATTCAGTCTTTATCAGAACAAGTTTTAGAAAAGTTAAAGGATAATGGCATTAAAAATTCTAAAATAGAAGGCAAAGAAAGTAATGAGTGGAAACTTGTTGATGGTATTGATTTAATTGTACATATTTTTCATCCAGAGAAAAGAAAGTTTTATGAACTTGAAAAAATTTGGTCTGAACTAATCCCAAAAGAAAAAGTCATTATATGAAAAAAATTCAATTTTATTTAATAATTTTTTTATCCTCTTTTTTTTTTTCGTATTCAGTAAATTCAGCTGAATTAGATATTTATAAAAAAATTGATTTATTTGGCGAAGTCCTTGAAAAAATTAATAAACAATATGTAGATGAAATTGATCAATCTGAAGGTATGGACTCAGCTATTAACGGTCTTCTTCAATCACTTGATCCTTATTCATCTTATATGTCACCAGAGATATTTCAGGAAATGCAAACCGAAACTAGTGGAGAGTTTGGCGGCCTTGGAATTGAAGTTAGTATGGAGGCTGGTGTTGTAAAAGTCATTACTCCTATAGATGATACTCCCGCTTCAAAAGCAGGAATTAAAGCTGGAGACTATATTGTAAAAATAGACAATGTTCAGGTACAAGGAAAATCGTTGAGTGAAGCAGTTGACCTTATGAGGGGTCTGGTGGGCACAGATATTGAGCTAACCGTAAGAAGACGAGGAGTAAAAAAAGCTCTCACATTTAATATAACAAGAGAAATAATTGAGGTTCAATCTGTTAAATCTGATCTTTTAGAAAATAATATTGGTTACATCCGATTAACTTCTTTCAACGATAATAGTAGTGATCAAATTAAAAAAAAGATCAAAAAGTTAAAAGAAAATGAAAACTTAAAAGCATTTATATTGGATCTTAGAAATAATCCTGGTGGACTATTGACACAAGCAATAAAAATTTCTGACTTTTTTTTAGAAAATGGAGAAATAGTATCGACAAAAAGTAGAAAAAAATCAGAAAATAGAAAATGGTTTGCAAGAAAAGGAGATATTACTGATGGGAAAACTTTAGTGGTATTGATCAATTATGGTTCTGCATCAGCATCCGAAATTGTTGCTGGAGCCCTTAAAGATCACAAAAGAGCTATAATACTTGGCGAAAATAGTTATGGTAAAGGATCAGTACAATCTATAATTCCTTTAAAGAATAAAGGAGCTATTAGATTAACAGTTGCAAAATATTATCTTCCATCTGGAAAATCCATATCTGAAGTTGGTGTAAGACCGGATATTGAGGTAAATGAAGAAGGTGATGATTTTAGAATTAAAACTGAAACTGATAATCAATTAAATTACGCAATAAAACTACTTAACGGTTAATATGAATAAGAACTTTAGCGAACTACCCTTGAGAACTGGGGTGGGAATAATTTTACTAAATAATGACAATAAAGTTTTCGTAGCAAGACGAATAGATAATGCAAAAAAATTTTGGCAGATGCCACAAGGTGGAGTTGATGAAGGTGAGGATTTTTTAAAAGCAGCTTATAGAGAACTAGAAGAAGAAACTAGTGTAAAAAGTGTTGAATTAATTAAAGAGTTAGATGGTACAATTACCTATGAACTTCCTGATCGTTTATTGGGAATTATTTGGAAGGGTAAATACAAAGGCCAAAAACAAAAATGGTTTTTAATGAAATTTACTGGAGATGAAAAAGAAATTGATATTAAAACTAAAAATCCAGAATTTTTAGATTGGAAATGGATAGACCTTGATCAAATTACAGAAGTAGTAGTCGACTTTAAACTACACGTTTATAAAGAACTTCAAGAAAAAGTTAAAAAAATTATTAATTAAGAGATCTTAATACTTCAATTTTTTGATCAACTAAATATTTTGATTGATCAGAAATATCAGGCTTGCCTGCTTCCTCTTCAGCCAATTTGAGCAAGTCTTGTTGTTTAGACTTATCTAAATCTGTAAGATTGAAAATTGAGCTTGTTAAAATTGATAAATTATTATTTTTAAATTCAACAATCCCATCTTCAACATAATAGTTTTCATCTCCAGATTTAGATAAAATTTTGATAATTCCAGGTTTTAAAAATGAAATAATAGAAATGTGATCTTTAAGTATACCCATTTCTCCTTCAAAAGCAGGTACAACAACCTCAGAAACATCCTCTTTAACTAAAAAAGATTTTTCTGGGTTTACTATCTCAATCTTAAACTCTTCACTCATTAAGCGGCTGCTTCCTTAGCCATTTTGTCAGCTTTTTCTATCGCTTCTTCTATTGTTCCAACCATATAAAAAGCAGCTTCTGGTAAATGATCATAATCACCTTTACAGATTGCAGCAAAGCCTTTTATTGTTGAATCTAGATCAACTAACTTACCAGGAGAACCAGTAAATACTTCTGCAACAAAGAATGGTTGAGATAAGAATCTTTGTATTTTTCTAGCTCTAGCTACAACTAATTTATCTTCTTCAGATAATTCATCCATACCCAAAATAGCGATAATATCTTGAAGCGATTTATAAGTTTGTAAGATTTTTTGAACTTCTCTAGCAACTCTGTAATGCTCATCACCAACAATTCTTGGATCCAAAATTCTTGATGTAGAATCAAGTGGGTCAACTGCAGGATAAATACCAATCTCTGCAATTTGTCTTGAAAGAACAGTAGTTGCATCCAAGTGAGCAAATGAAGTTGCTGGCGCAGGGTCAGTTAAGTCATCAGCTGGTACATAAATAGCTTGTACTGAAGTAATTGATCCTTTGTTAGTAGTTGTAATTCTTTCCTGAAGGTTACCCATATCAGTTGCAAGTGTAGGCTGATATCCAACTGCTGACGGTATCCTTCCCAATAGAGCTGATACCTCAGAACCTGCTTGAGTAAATCTGAAAATATTATCTACGAAGAAAAGAACGTCTTGACCTTCTTGATCTCTAAAATACTCAGCTACAGTTAATCCTGTAAGAGCAACTCTAGCTCTAGCTCCTGGAGGTTCATTCATTTGTCCATAAACTAGGGCTGCTTTAGATCCAGCTCCATCTTTCTTGATTACTCCTGAATCTATCATTTCGTGATATAAATCATTTCCTTCTCTAGTTCTCTCTCCAACACCAGCAAAAACTGAGAAACCACCATGTGCTTTTGCTACGTTGTTAATTAATTCCATAATCAAAACTGTTTTTCCAACTCCAGCTCCACCAAATAGACCAATTTTTCCACCTTTTGCATATGGAGCCAACAAATCAATTACTTTAATTCCAGTAACCAAGATTTCTGTTTCAGTTGACTGTTCATTAAATTCAGGAGCAGCTCTGTGAATAGGCCAACTTTCTTTAGTTTTTACTTCTCCTCTTTCATCAATAGGCTCTCCAATTACATTTATAATTCTACCTAATGTTTCAGGTCCAACAGGAACTTGAATAGGTGCTTTAGTATTAGTTACTTCATCACCTCTTTTTAGTCCTTCAGTAGCATCCATTGCAATTGTTCTAACAGTAGATTCTCCTAAATGCTGAGCAACCTCTAAAACCAGTCTGTTGTCTCCATTTTTACATTCTAAGGCCGTTAAAATTTCTGGAAGATCTCCATCAAATTTGACGTCTACTACTGCTCCAATAACTTGTGTAATTATTCCTTTGCTCATAATTATAAACTCTCTGCTCCTGATATGATTTCTATTAGTTCTTTAGTAATTGCTGCCTGACGACTTCTATTATACTCAATAGTAAGCTTGTCAACCATTTCACCTGCGTTCCGGGTTGCATTATCCATTGCACTCATTCTTGAGCCCTGTTCACTAGCTGAATTCTCTAACATCGCCTTAAATATTTGTGTTGAAATATTTTTTGGCAATAAATTACTTAAAATTTCATCTTCATCTGGTTCAAACTCGTAACTATCCTCAGATTTATCTTCCTCTGAATTTTCAACATTCAAAGGGATTATTTGTTGTGCTTGAGGAATTTGCGTAATTACATTTTTGAATTGATTATAAAAAATAGTACAAACATCAAACTCTTCAGCTTCAAATTTTTCTATAACCATTTTACCAACTTTTTCTGCATCAAAGTAATTAGCATGTTTAGATTCTTTGAATGAAATATTTGCAATTATCTTATCACTATATGCTCTTTTAAGTTGGTCATTACCTTTAGAACCTACAGTAATAATCTTTAAATCTTTTCCTTCTTCTACAAGTTTTGCAAAATAGCTTTTGGCTTTTTTAATTATGTTTGAATTAAATCCACCACATAAACCTCTGTCTGAAGTCATCACAACACAAAGATGGACTTTATCATTACCTGATCCAGATAATAATTTTGGAGCATTTTCTTTATCTGAAATCCCGCTAGAAAGATTAAGGATTATATTATTCATTTTTTCTGAATAAGGTCTTCCCTTCTCAGCACTTTCTTGGGCTCTTCTAAGTTTTGCCGCTGCTACCATCTTCATAGCTTTTGTAATTTTCTGTGTAGACTTTACACTAGCTATTCTTTTTTTAAGGTCGTCTAAACTTGCCATAATAAATTAAGATTTAAAGTTTTCCTTTAACTGAGTAATTACTTCGATTAGTAATTTTTCTTTATCATCCTCAAGTTTACCTGAGCTTTGAATTGACTCAATTATTTCAGGTTTATCAGACTTACATTTTTCAATGATTTTGTTTTCAAACTCAGCAATATCTTTTAATTCAATATCATCCAAATATCCCTTTACTCCACAGAAGACCGAAATAACTTGTTCAGCTACTGTCATTGGTGAATATTGTTTTTGTTTAAGAAGTTCAGTTAATTTTGATCCTCTATTTAAAAGTTGCTGCGTTGATGCATCTAAATCAGAACCAAATTGAGCAAAAGCAGCCATCTCTCTGTACTGTGCTAATTCTAGTTTCATTGATCCAGAAACTTTTTTCATCGCTTTTGTTTGCGCTGAAGAACCAACTCTAGAAACAGACAATCCTACGTTAATAGCAGGTCTAATCCCTTGGTTAAAAAGTTCAGTTTCTAAGAAAATTTGACCATCTGTAATTGAAATCACGTTAGTTGGAATAAACGCTGACACGTCACCACCTTGTGTTTCAATAATTGGAAGTGCTGTTAAAGAACCTCCACCATGTTCATCACTTAATTTCGCCGCTCTTTCTAACAATCTACTGTGTAGATAGAATACATCACCAGGGTAAGCTTCACGTCCTGGAGGTCTTCTTAAAAGTAGAGACATCTGTCTATAAGCTACGGCCTGCTTAGATAAATCATCATAAATAATTAATCCATGCATTCCATTATCTCTAAAATATTCACCCATTGCACACCCTGTATAAGGCGCTAAAAACTGAAGGGGCGCAGAGTCAGATGCTGTCGCTGCAACGATTGTTGTGTACTCCATTGCTCCAGCTTCCTCTAATGTTTTTTGAATTTGTCTTACAGTTGATCTTTTTTGACCAATCGCAACATAAATACAATAAAGCTTTTGTTTCTCATCACCAGACTCATTAATTTTCTTTTGGTTAATAATCGCATCGATTGCAACTGCAGTTTTACCTGTTTGTCTATCACCAATAATTAACTCACGCTGTCCTCTTCCAACTGGAACTAGACTGTCAATAGATTTCAAACCTGTTTGCATAGGTTCACTAACTGACTGTCTTGGAATAATTCCTGGAGCTTTAACTTCAACTCTGCTTTTTTGAACACTTTTATCTAAAGGTCCTTTACCATCAATTGGATTTCCTAATCCATCAACAACTCTACCTAACAATTCTTTTCCAACTGGAGTATCAACAATGTTTCCAGTTCTTTTAACTGTATCACCTTCTTTAATATTTCTGTCATCTCCAAAAATTACAACACCAACATTTTCGCTTTCTAGGTTTAGAGCCATACCTTTGGAACCATCAGCAAACTCTACCATTTCTCCAGCCTGAACGTTATCAAGACCATAAATTCTAGCGATACCATCTCCTACTGATAATACTTGCCCAACTTCGGTTACTTCTGCTTTATCACCAAAATTTTTAATTTGTTCTTTTAGTATCTTCGTTACTTCTGAAGGATTTATTTCCATTTATGCCTCTATCATTCTGTTTTCGATTTGTTGTAATTTATTTTTAATTGAGGTGTCCACCATAGTACTTCCAACTTGCACTACTAAGCCTCCTATTAAACTTTGATCATGTTTGTAGTTTAATTTTATTTTTGAGCTAAAGTTTTTCGTTAGCTCATCTGTGATTTTAGAAATTTCGTCACCAGATAATTCTTTTGCAGATTTTAATTCTGCTTTTAATTCTCCTCTTTTTTTTGAACAAGTTTCAATAAAACTCTTTAAAATTTGTTCTACGTAAAAAAAACGTCTTTTAGTGATTAAAAAACTTAAAAAATTTTTTAATAAATTTTCAAATTTATTATTATTAGAAATATTGTCTAAAACTTTTAAAAGATCTTCTTGGCTGTTTGTGGGGTCCTTAATTAAATTTGAAAAATCTTTACTTGATGAAATCAAACTTAAGATAGATAAAGATTGATCTTCTACTTGTGAAAGAATATCATTTTCACTTGCAAGCTCATACAAAGCTAAAGAATATCTATCAGCTGAAGTTATTGAAAATCTCTTATTTTTACTCAACTTGGTGCCTCTGTTATGTTGAAGATTATTTTAAAATCACGCTCTAATTAGCATATGACTATAATGTCTTCAAGTAGCACATTCGTTAAAAAGTCCTTTTTTTAAAGGTTAATTGAAGTTTATTGGATCAACATCAACTGAAAGTTTTATTCCTGATGAAAATTTGTAATTTGGGATAATTTGAGCGATTGAGTTCTGTAATTTGAGAGATTTTGAACCCCTAATTAACATTCTTATTCTAAATTTCCTTTTTAATCTGAAAATTGGTGCACTAACGGGTCCTAACACAGTTCCATTAATTTTTTTTTCAATAAAGTTTTTAAAATAAAAGGCTTCTTTTTCTAATTTGTCCTCATTATCTCCTGTTAAGATTAGAGAGATAAATCTTTGAAATGGTGGAAGCTTGTTTTGTCTTCTAATATCTAATTCTCTATCAAGAAAAATATCAGGATTACTATTAGTTAAATCTGTAATCATTTTAGTATTTGCATTGTAAGTTTGAAAATACACAGTTGCAGGTTTTCCTGTTCTTCCAGCTCGACCAGATAGTTGATGATACAATTGTAAATTTTTTTCAGCTCCTCTTAAATCATGTCCCTGTGAAGAAAGATCAATATCAACAACAACAATGCAATTAAGGCTTGGAAAATGAAAGCCTTTCGAAATTAACTGGGTTCCAACTAAAATTTGAACTTCATTATTAATTATTTTTTCTAATTTTTCACTAGAACTTTTTTTATTCATTGTATCGCTTGAAAAAATTTCAATTTTTTTTGATGGAAAGTTTTTTTTAACCTCTTCAGATATTCTTTCAACACCAGGACCACTAAAAATAAATTCGCAATCCCCATCTTTTATACAAGTTCTTTTTAAAGAGGATTTAAAACCACAATAATGGCATAATAAATTATTCTTTTTTTTATGGTAAACTAAATTAATTGAACAATTGGGACATGAGTAACTATTGAAGCATTTATTACAAAGTACATGTGGAGAAAACCCTCGTCTATTTAAAAAAAATAATACCTGATCATTTTTATCTAGATGAAAATTTACTTTCTCAATTATTTTTTTTGATAACCAAGATTGTTTTTCTAATTTTGTTTCATTAAGATTAATTATTTCATAATTTGGTAATGATGCGTTTTGATAACGTTTTTCTAATTTAGAAATACTATACTTACCTTTTTTAACGTTTTCATAAGTTTCAATTGAAGGAACAGCAGTTATTAAATTGATAGGGATATTTTCAAATGATGCTCTTGAAATAGCCATATCTCTTGCATTATAAGTGACACCTTCATCTTGTTTGTAAGATTGATCGTGTTCTTCATCAACAATAATTAAACCTAATTTTTTGAATGGTAAGAATAATGATGATCTAGCACCTATGACAACTTTAATTTCTCCATTTGCAATTCCGCTCCAAATAATTTCTTTCTTTTTTTTTGTAACACCAGAATGCCAAACTGCAGGAGTAAAACCAAAAAACTCTATAAATTTTTTTTCAAACTGACCAGTTAAACCAATCTCAGGTAATAAGATTAACCCCTGAAAACCCTTATTTATAATGTCTTTAAGGGCTTCAAAGTATACCATGGTCTTACCTGAGCCAGTTGTTCCTTGTAAAACATGGACTCTAAATTTTTGATTAGAAACATTCATCTTTTTAAGAGATTTTTTTTGTTCATCAGAAAGCTCAATTGAATTTTTTTTAATATTTGTATCAAAAATTTTGTAAGCATCTTTTTGAATTTTTTCGACAGCGTTACTACTTAACAAAACTAGTTTTAAAGCCATACCTCTTGGAATTATATTATATTCAGAAAACCAATTAAGAAATTTTATAGTTGTTTTTTTTAAAGGTGTTACATCTAATTTTTTCAAAACACTCTTTATCTTAAAGTTTCTATTATTTCTTTTTTCAAATTCATCCCAAACTATTCCTGTAATTTTAGATTTGCCAAAGGGGACAACTACATAATCACCGACTTTTAAATTAATATCGCTCTCATAAGTAAAAGGATGATTAAATATATTTGGTAAAAGAATCGGTACTTTCATATTTTAATAATATGAAAAATTATTAAGAGTGTATTGCTCTTTTATCTACTGATAATGCTGCTTCTTTAACAGCCTCTGAAAATGTTGGATGGGCATGGCAAGTTCTTGCGATATCCTCTGAGCTTGCACCAAATTCCATTGCAACACCTATTTCTGCAATAAGTTCTCCTGCGTGAGGACCTATTATATGTGCACCTAAAACTTTATCTGTGCTTTCGTCTGCTAAAATTTTAACAAACCCCTCTGCATCATCTATAGCTTTTGCTCTAGAGTTTGCCATAAATGAAAACTTACCAATTTTATATTTTGTATTCAATTCTTTTAATTGTTCTTCAGTCTTACCTATAGATGCAACTTCTGGTGTTGTATAAACAACTCCAGGAATTGTATCATAATTAACGTGCCCTGATTGACCTACAATATTTTCTGCAACTGCAATTCCTTCATCTTCTGCTTTATGAGCAAGCATTGGCCCACTTATAACATCACCTATCGCATAAATATTATCAATATTAGTTTTAAATGTATTGTCTGTTTTAACTCTTTTTCTTTCATCTAGTTCAACTCCAACAGATTCTAGATTTAAGCCATTCGTATTTGCTTTTCGTCCAACTGAAATAAGTACAACATCACATTCAAATTTATTTTTATTTCCATCTTTATCAACTGTTGAAACCACAGCTCCTGATTTATTATTTTGAATAGCTTCAACTTTATTTTGCATGTTAAATTTGATGCCTTGTTTTTTTAATATCTTCATAAATTCTGATGAAATTTCTTTATCCATACCAGGAGTAATATGATCTAGGAATTCTACCACTTGAACTTCAGCTCCTAATCTTGACCAAACTGATCCCATCTCTAATCCAATGTAACCACCTCCCACTACAACCATTTTATTTGGTACTTTATCTAATTTTAATGCACCTGTTGAAGATACAATAACTTTCTCATCAATTTCTATTCCAGGTAAAGATACTGGTACAGAACCAGTTGCTATCACTGTTTTTTCAGCCTGGATAACTGTCTCTTTGTTTTGGTCATCTCTAATTATAATTTCATTTTGAGATTTGAAGCTTCCAGTTCCCTTGTAATAGGTAACCTTATTTTTTTTCAGCAAAAATTCGACACCTTTAGTAAGAATAGTCACTGCTTTATCTTTACTTTTCATCATTTTTTTAAGATTTAGCTTAACTTCACCAACTTCAATTCCTTTACTAGATAAGTTTTGAACTTTATGAAACTCCTCAGATAAATTTAACAAGCTTTTTGAAGGTATACACCCAACATTTAAACACGTTCCTCCAAGAGATCCTCTCGACTCAATACATGCTGTTTTTAATCCAAGCTGAGCAAGTCTAATAGCACAAACATATCCACCGGGACCCCCTCCAATTACTACTGCTTGAAATTTTTCTGACATTTAAATATCCAAAAATAACCGTCTAGGGTCTTCTAAATTTTCTTTAACCATTTTTAAAAATGAAACTGACTCTTTGCCGTCAATTATTCTATGATCATATGACAAAGCTAAATACATAATAGGTCTAATTTTTATTTCTCCATCAACCACAACAGGTCTTTCAACAATATTATGCATTCCGAGTACCCCTGATTGAGGAAGGTTCAATATTGGTGTTGATAACATTGATCCATACACACCACCATTACTAATTGTAAATGTTCCGCCTTGAAGATCTTCAATAGTTAATTTTCCATCTCTTGCTTTTTCTGAAATTTCTTTAATATTTTTTTCAATATCAGCAAATGATAATTCATCAGCATTTCTTAATACAGGTACAACTAAACCTTTTTCAGTTCCTACAGCAAAACTAAGATTATAATAATTTTTGTAAATTATTTCATCGCCATCAATTTCAGCATTAACTGCTGGGAAATTTTTTAATGCAACAACACACGCTTTAACAAAAAAAGACATAAAACCTAATTTTATTCCATAACGACTTTGAAAATCTTGCTGATTTTCTTTTCTCATTTCCATAATATTAGTCATATCAACTTCATTAAATGTAGTTAACAAAGCTGCATTTTCTTGAGCTTGTTTTAATCTCTTAGCTATCGTCTGTCTTAGTCTGGTCATTTTAATTCTTTCTTCTTGACCATACTTAACTTTTCTCTCTGAAGGCTGTGGATTTGCTCCCATTAAGCTTATGAGATCACCCTTTAAAACTCTTCCATCTTTCCCTGAACCTTGAACTGAATTAATATCTATTTTATTTTCTACAACAATTTTTCTTACTGCAGGTGAAAGTGTTTGGCTTTCTGTATTAGTTTTAGGTTCTGATTTTTCTATTTTAGTTTTTGGAGTTTCTTCTTCTATAACTTCATCAGTTAAAACTAATGGTTCTTGCAGATCATTTTTTTCTGTTGCTTCTTCAAAAATTTTTGGTTCTTTTTTAGATGGATCTAATTTAATTACATTGTCTTCATTTTGAGCAGGTTCTACCTTTTTAATCTCTTCTTTTTTGACTGAACTTGCTGATCCACTTTCTGATACCAAACCAAGCAATGCTCCTACTTCTACAACCGAACCATCTTTTGAATTTATTTCAGTTAAAATACCCTTTACTGGCGATGGTACTTCAAGATTAACTTTGTCTGTTTCAAGCTCTACAATTGGCTCATCTGCTTCTACAGCATCTCCAGTATTTTTAAGCCATTTTGCTACTGTTGCCTCAGTAATACTTTCTCCAAGAACTGGAACTACAATTTTTTCACTCATTTATAATTATTCAAATACCTTATTAATTATTTCTTGTTGTTGAGAATTATGCCTTTTCGCATATCCTGTTGCAGGAGATGCATCTGGGCTTCTTCCTATATAAGAAATTTCGTTATTATTAGCCTTAATAGTATCCAATGTCCATTGGATATAATCTCTTACAGAGAACCAAGCACCCATATTTTTAGGCTCTTCCTGGCACCAAAAAAATTTAGCATTCTCAGCATACGGTTTTAATTCTTTAATAAGAGTTTTTGCAGGAAATGGGTAAAGCTGTTCTATTCTAAACAAGACTACATCATCTTTTTTTAATTTTTCTCTAGCTTCTAATAAATCAAAATAAACTTTACCAGAACATAAAATTACTTTTTTAATTTTAGAACTTTCCTTTAACTTTATAAATCCTTTAGATTGTGGATCTATTGCATGATCCCAAAGTATTCTATGAAAAGAATTAGATTTACTAAAATCTTCTAAATTTGAAACACAATATTTATTTCTAAGTAAAGATTTTGGAGTCATCATAATTAAAGGTTTTCTAAAATCTCTGTGCATTTGTCTTCTTAAAGCATGAAAATAATTAGCAGGAGTTGTGCAATTCATAACTTGTAAGTTATCATTTGAGCATAACTGTAAAAATCTTTCTAGTCGAGCTGATGAATGTTCTGGTCCTTGACCTTCATATCCATGAGGTAATAACATTACTAGTCCAGAAGCTCTTGTCCATTTTCTTTCTCCCGATGCAATAAATTGATCAATTACAACCTGAGCACCATTTGCAAAATCTCCAAACTGAGCCTCCCAGAGAGTTAGCGTGTTTGGTTCTACCAAACTATAACCATACTCAAATCCTAGAACAGCTAATTCAGATAAAAAACTATCAACTACTTCAAATTGTTTTTGATTTTTTGAAATATTATTTAATGGAACATATCGACTATTATCTTTTTGATTTCTTAAAACAGAGTGTCTTTGACTAAAAGTGCCTCTTCCAGAGTCTTGACCAACTAATCTTACTGGATAACCTTCTTCTAACAAAGATCCAAAGGCTAAGGCTTCAGCTGTTGACCAGTCAATATTAGATCCACTTCTGACAGCTTCTTTTCTATTATTTAATATTTTGACTATTGTTTTGTGTAAATTTAAATCATCTGATGATGAATTTATTTTTTCAGAAATTTCTAATAACTTTTTAGTATCTGCTCCTGTTACACCTCTTTTATCTTTTCCTTTTTCAGGTTTGTATGCAGACCATGTTCCTTCAAACCAAGCAATTTTAGGTTTATAGTCTTTGGCATTTTTAAATTGATCATCAAGTAAGTCTTTAAATTTTTTAATTACATTTTCTAAATCTTCATCTGAAATTACTTTTTGATCTATCAATTTTTTTCCATAGACCTTAACTGGTGCAGGATGAGATCTTATTTTTTTGTACATTAATGGTTGAGTGAACGATGGTTCGTCTCCCTCATTGTGACCAAACCTTCTATAACAAATTAGATCTACAACTACATCTCTATTGAACTTAAGTCTAAACTCTGAGGCTATTCTAGCCGCATAAACAACTGCTTCTGGATCATCTCCATTTGCATGAATTATTGGAGCATCAACCATCTTTGCAACATCCGATGGGTATGGTGAAGAACGAGCAAATCTTGGACTTGTAGTAAATCCTATTTGATTATTAACAATAATATGAATTGTTCCACCTGTATTATGACCTGGTAATCCTGACATGGCAAAACATTCAGCTACTACTCCTTGTCCTGCAAATGCAGCGTCTCCATGAATTAAAATTGGAATTACTTTATTTCTCTCTTTGTCTTTATGGAAAAACTGTTTAGCTCTAGTTTGGCCTAATACTACAGGATTAACTGCCTCTAAGTGAGACGGGTTATCTGTTAAACTTACGTGTACAGAATTACCATCAAATTCTCTATTCGACGAAGCACCTAGATGATATTTAACATCTCCAGCTCCTTCATCCGATGTATTGCCAAATTCACCAGCAAATTCATTGAATATTCTTTTGTAGGATTTTTGTAAAACATTTGCCAAGACATTTAATCTACCTCTGTGCGACATCCCAATTTTAACTTCTTTAACTTGTGATTGACCACTAATTTTTATTATTTGTTCTAATGCCGGAATTAAACTTTCTCCACCATCAAGACCAAATCTTTTAGTTCCAACATATTTTGTTGCTAGAAATTTTTCAAAACCCTCTGCCTGAACTAACTTGTTTAAAATTGCTTCTTTACCATTTTTAGTAAATTCAAGAGCATTAGTATCTTGCTCTATTCTATCTCTAAACCATTTTCTTTCATCTGGATTAGAAATATGCATAAATTCATAACCTACATTCCCACAATAGGTTTTTTTCAAAAATTTTAATATTTCTTTTATAGTGGCATCTTTTCTATTGATCACTCCATTCAAGAATATTTTTTTATCATAATTCTCTTTTTTGAATCCATAAAACTCTGGATGCAACTCATCTAAGTAGTCTGACTCTCTCATTCCTAACGGATCAAGATTAGCCAACAAATGTCCTCTTAACCTATAGGCACGAATAAGAGAAACAGCGCTAATGGAGTCTTTATTAGAATTTGCTAGTAATTGATAATTAAATTTCTCTGATCTATCTACTAATTTGTTTTCTAGATTGTTTTCTTTTTGATCAATTTTCTTTTGAAGTTCGTCTATATCAACTTTATTTTTTTTAGGCCCCCATGAAGGTCCATTAATTTCTTTTGCAACAATATTAAGCTCATCCCCAATTCCTTCAAAATAATCCTTCCAACTTTCTGGTAAGTCTGCCTCCTTGTTTATAAACTTAAGATACATTCGCTCAATAAATGCACTATTTGATTTGTTTAAAAATGAAGTTTTTTCGTATTCAAGATTTTTTGATGATGACATCTATTTATTTAATATAATGCTCTATTATTATTTTTCAATTTGACAATTTATTAAATAAAGTTTTTCCAATTATTGAAGGCGATTTTGCGACTGTAATACCAGATTCTTCCATTTTCTTAATTTTATCCTCAGCACCACCTTTTCCACCAGAAATAATAGCTCCTGCATGCCCCATTCTTCTTCCTGGGGGAGCTGTAATTCCTGCAATAAACCCAACTATTGGTTTTTTGATTTTGTGATTTTTAACGAATTCAGCAGCTTCCTCTTCTGCTGTACCTCCGATTTCTCCAATCATTAAAATAGATTCTGTTTCTTCATCATTTAAAAATAAATCTAAGCAATCGATAAAGTTTGTTCCATTAATCGGATCACCTCCAATACCAATACAAGTTGATTGACCTAAACCATTTTCAGTTGTTTGTGCAACCGCCTCGTAAGTAAGTGTTCCTGATCTTGATACAATTCCTACCGATCCTCTTTTGTGAATATTTCCTGGCATAATTCCAATTTTGCACTCATCTGGTGTAATTATTCCTGGGCAATTTGGTCCAATCAATCTGCTCTTTGAGCCATTTAATTTTTGTCTTACTTTAAGCATATCCTGAACTGGAATACCTTCAGTAATACAAACTATTAATTCTACAGATGCATCTATCGCTTCTATAATTGCAGCAGCAGCAAATTTAGCAGGAACATAAATCATTGTTGCGTCTGCGCCAACACTGTCTTTTGCTTCAATAACGCTATTAAAAACAGGTCTATCTAGATGTTTTTGACCACCCTTTTTAGGAGTTACTCCACCAACTAAATTAGTTCCATATTTAATGGCTTGTTCAGAGTGAAAAGTGCCATGCGCACCTGTAAAACCTTGACAGATTACTTTTGTGTTTTTGTTTACTAAAACAGACATTTTACTTAATTGCCTCTACAATCTTTTTTGCTGCATCATCTAAATTTTCAGCAGATATTAACTTTAAACCTGAGTTATCTAATATTTCTTTTCCTTCTTTAAAATTTGTTCCAGCAAGTCTAACAACTAATGGAACACTAATATTTATTTCTTTAGCTGCATCTACCACTCCTTGAGCAAGAACATCACATCTCATTATTCCTCCAAAAATATTAACTAAAATTCCTTTAACATTTTTGTCTGATAAAATTATCTTTAAGGCTGCTGAAACTTTTTCTTTTGAAGCACCACCACCAACATCTAAAAAATTAGCTGGCTCTTTTCCATATAATTTAATTATGTCCATGGTTGCCATAGCCAAACCTGCGCCATTAACCATGCAGCCAATACTTCCATCCAATTTTATGTAAGCTAGATCATGTTTGCTTGCTTCTATTTCTGTTGGATCTTCTTCATTTAAATCTCTTAATTCAATGATTTCAGGATGTCTAAATAAAGCGTTAGAGTCGAAATTTACTTTAGCATCTAAACAGATTATTTTTTCTTCTTTGGTTAAAATTAGCGGATTAACTTCAACCATGTTTGCATCCGTACTTATAAACATTTGATATATTGATTTTATTAGTGAAATTGCTTGAGTTTTTGCACTATCACTTAAGTCAAAGATTTTAACTATCTTTTCACAATCTTTTTCTGAAATTTCACTATTTATATCAACTTTAGTTGTGATAATTTTTTCAGGAGTACTGCTTGCTACTTCTTCAATATCCATTCCACCTTGATCACTAGATATGAAAGCTATTTTTGAACTAGCTCTATCAACTAAACAAGATAAATAAAACTCTTTGTCTATGTTTGATGACTCTTCAACATATAATCTTTTTACTTCTCTTCCTTCGGGACCTGTTTGATGAGTAACTAAAGTTTTTCCCATCATCTCTTTCGCTGCTTCACTTAATTCTTCAATAGTATCTAAAATTTTTACTCCCCCAGCTTTACCTCTTCCTCCTGCATGAATTTGAGCTTTTAGAACATATTTTTTGGTATTTAATGTTTTTGCCTTTTCTACTAATTCATCAACTGACAGGGCAAACACACCCTCTGGAACAGTTGCACCATATTTTTTTAGAATTTGTTTAGCTTGATGTTCGTGAATATTCATTATTACTTAGAAAGATCAGGATCTATTTTAGATGCTGCTTCCCAAAGAGCTCTAACTGCATCAATAGAATGCATAAATTCTTTTTTCTCTTTATCATCTAAATCGATTTGCTCTATTTTTTCTACTCCATCTTTTCCAATAACAACTGGAACACCTGCATAGACACTATCTACACCATACTCTCCATTTAATTGGACAGCACATGGTAGTAATTTTTTTTCATCTCTTAAGTAAGCTTCAGCCATCTGAACTCCTGATGCTGCAGGTGCGTAAAATGCAGAACCTTTTTCAAGGTATTTAACTATCTCTGCCCCACCATCTCTAGTTCTTTGATTAATTTCTTCTAATCTTTCTTGAGAAATTTTTCCCTCTTTTACTAAATCAAGTAAAGGTGTTCCTGAAACTTTGGTAAATCTAGGCATTGGAACCATAGTATCTCCATGACCACCCATTACCATTGCATCTATTTCTTTTACTGGAACATTTAATTCTAAAGATAAAAATAATTTAAATCTTGAACTATCTAAAATTCCAGCCATCCCAACAACTTTGTTAGCTGGTAAACCTGAAAATTTTTGAAATGCCATAACCATGACATCCAATGGATTAGTAATACATATAACAAATGCATTAGGAGCGTTTTGCTTAATACCCTCTGCTACTTGTTTAATGATTTTTAAGTTAATTCCTAATAAATCATCTCTGCTCATACCTGGCTTTCTTGGTACGCCAGCAGTAATAATAATTACATCTGAGTCTTTAATGTCTTTATAATCATCAGTGCCTGAAAATTTTACGTTAAAACCATCTACTGATGAAGATTGTGCTATATCAAGTGCTTTCCCTTTTGCTATTCCACTTGCGACATCAAACAAAACCACTTCATTTACCAACTCTTTTGTTCCAATTAAGTGTGCTAAAGTTCCGCCTATTTGGCCTGCGCCAATCAAAGATATTTTTCTCATTTTTTTCCTTATTTCATTGTTGGCATTACGAATTCCGCATTTGAACGGACACCCGAAGGCCATCTAGATGTTACTGTTTTAAGTTTCGTATAAAATTTTATTCCTTCCATGCCATGCATTCCGCTGTCTCCAAATAAAGATCTTTTCCATCCTCCAAAACTATGAAACGCCATTGGAACTGGGATTGGAACGTTGATACCAACCATACCTACTTGAATTTTACTTGCAAAAGTTCTACCTGCATCTCCATCCCTAGTGTAAATGCTCACTCCATTTCCATATTCATGATCATTAATTAATTTTGCTGCCTCCTCAAAAGTTTTAACTCTAACTACAGATAAAACTGGACCAAATATTTCCTCTTTATAAATTCTCATATCTTTATTTACATGATCAAATAAACAACCGCCTATATAAAATCCGTTTTCATATCCTTGAAGTTTTAAATTTCTCCCATCAACCACTAGCTTAGCACCTTCTTCAACACCTAGATCCACATAGCTTTTTACTTTTTCTAAATGTTCTTTTGTAACCAAAGGACCCATCTCAGATGTTTTATCCATGCCTGGACCAACTTTTAAAGCTTCTGCTTTTTTTGATAATCTAGATACAAGTTCATCACCTATATCTCCCACAGCTACCGCAACAGACTGAGCCATACATCTTTCCCCAGCAGAACCGTATGCTGCACCCATTAAACCATTTACAGCACCATCTAAATCACAATCAGGCATAACTACTAAATGATTTTTGGCTCCACCTAATGCCTGAACTCTTTTTTCATTTTTAGCTGAATTTTCGTAAATATATTTAGCAATAGGTGTTGATCCTACAAAACTTACTGCTTTAATATCTTTATTCTCCAAAATTGCATCGACAGACTCTTTATCACCATTAATTACGTTAAATACACCATCTGGAAGACCTGCTTCTTTTAATAATTCTGCTAGTTTGATTGCACATGAAGGATCTTTTTCTGAAGGTTTAAGTATAAATGTATTTCCACATGCTATAGCAATTGGGAACATCCACATTGGAACCATTGCTGGAAAGTTAAATGGTGTAATACCAGCGACAACTCCCAATGGTTGTCTCATTGACCAGCTATCAACGTTAGTTCCTACATTTTCTGAAAATTCCCCTTTTAATAAATGAGGAATTCCACAAGCAAATTCAACTACCTCTAGTCCTCTTGTTAATGAACCCTGCGCATCGTCATAAACTTTACCATGCTCAGAAACTATTAATTTTGTAAGTTGATCAGAATTTTTTTCGATTAATTCTTTAAATTTAAACATCACTCTTGCTCTTTGAAGAGGAGGTTTTAATGACCAAGTTTCAAAAGCTTTTTTAGCAACTTCAACTGCTTGATCTAAGTCTGATTTAGAAGCAAGTCTTACTTCAGATTCTTGTTCTCCAGTTGCAGGATTATAAACTTTACCCTTTTTATCTGATGAACCGGAGATAATTTTTCCCCCAACAAAGTGCTCTATTAATTTCATGAATACGGTCTTTTAAATCAAAAAAGCTTGTTAGTCTATTTAAACATTAGCTGTAGCAATCATTTTTTTTAATTCAGCAATTGCTTTTGCAGGATTTAAGCCTTTAGGACAAGCATTAGTACAATTTAGGATAGTATGGCATCTATAAAGTTTTAGTTCATCTGCAACTTTTTTTAATCTTGCTTCTCTTTCTTCGTCTCTACTATCAATGATCCATCTATAAGCTTGAAGTAGAACCGCAGGGCCTAAGTATTTATCTCCATTCCACCAATAACTTGGGCAAGATGTGGAACAACATGCACACATAATACATTCATAGGCACCATCAAGTTTAGCTCTTTCTTCTTTTGATTGTGTTATTTCAGTTGTTTCTTTTGTCGAAGTATTTTTTAACCAAGGTTCAATAGATTGATATTGTTTATAAAGTCCATCTAAATCACCAATTAAATCTCTCTTAACTTTTAAATGCGGCAAAGGATAGATATCAATATCTCCATCAATTTCTGCATGAGGTGTTGTGCATGCAAGACCATTTTTACCACCCATGTTCATAGCACAAGATCCACAAACTCCATGTGCACAAGATCGTCGGTAAGCTAATGTTGGATCAATTTCATTCTTAATTTTATTTAGAATATCTAAAACTTTTGAAGGACAATTATCCATATCTACTTCATAGGTATCTAGCCTTGGATTCTCCTCTGTAGAAGGATCCCATCTATAAACATTAACTTTTCTTATATTTTTTGAACCAGTTTTATCTTGATAATATTTACCTTTAGTAACCTCAGAATTCTTAGGTAAATTGATTTGAACCATTAGTACACTCTTTCTTGTGGTGGAAAGTATTGTACTTCATTGGTTAATGTGGATTTGTGTACTTCTCTATAACTTATTTTTGTATTCTTACCGTCACACCAGGCTAGTGTATGTTGCATGAATTTTTCATCATCTCTTTTTGGATAATCATCTCTTGCATGAGCACCTCTACTTTCTTTTCTATGATATGCGGAGTCCACTGTTGTTATGGCTTGTCTAATAAGATTATCAAATTCTAGAGTTTCAACTAAATCAGTATTAAATACTAAAGACCTATCTTTAACAGAAATAGAGTCCATTCCATCATATGTTTTTCTAATTTCATCAACTCCCTCTTTAAGAGTTTTTTCAGTTCTAAAAACTGCACATTTAGATTGCATAGTTTTTTGCATAGAAAGTCTCAGATCTGCTGTATTGTTTTCACCATTTGCATTTCTAAGTTTATCAAACCTATCCAAACATTTTTGAGTTTCAGATTCTCCAATCTCCTCATGAGGTGTTCCTGGTGTAACTAGCTCAGAAGCTCTTTTTGCTGCTGCTCTTCCAAAAACAACTAGATCAATTAAAGAATTTGATCCTAACCTATTAGCTCCATGAACTGAAACACAAGCTGCTTCTCCAATTGCCATTAACCCAGGGACAGTTTTTTCAGAACCATTCACTGTCAGAACTTCTCCTTTATAATTAGTTGGAATTCCTCCCATATTATAGTGAACAGTGGGTACAACTGGAATTGGTTCTTTAGTAACATCAACATTTGCAAACAATCTTGCAGCATCTGTAATTCCTGGCAATCTACTCTCGATAATTTCTTTATCTAAGTGACTTAAGTTTAGATGAACATGGTCTTGTTCTTTACCAACTCCTCTTCCTTCATTAATCTCAATTGACATTGATCTACTCACCACATCTCTTGAAGCTAGATCTTTAGCATTAGGCGCGTATCTTTCCATAAATCTTTCGCCTTTTGAGTTTGTAAGATAGCCACCTTCTCCTCTAGCACCTTCCGTAATTAAAGTACCATGACCATATATTCCTGTTGGGTGAAATTGTACAAATTCCATATCTTGCAAAGGTAGTCCGGCTCTAAGCACCATTGCATTACCATCTCCTGTACATGTGTGAGCTGATGTTGCTGAATAATATACTTTTCCATAACCACCTGTTGCTATGATTACTGTATGTGCTCTAAATCTATGGATTGTTCCATCATTTAAATTCCATGCTATCAATCCTTTACACTCACCATCTTTCATTAATAAATCTAAAGCAAAATATTCTATAAAAAATTCTGTATTATGTTTTAAAGCTTGTCCATAAAGCGTGTGAAGTATTGCATGACCTGTTCTATCTGCTGCTGCACAAGTTCTTTGAACTATGCCATTACCATAATTTTTAGTCATTCCACCAAAAGGTCTTTGATAAATCTTTCCTTCTTCAGTTCTACTAAATGGTACACCATATTTTTCTAATTCAATTACAGCTTTTGGAGCTTCTTTGCATAAATATTCAATACTGTCTTGATCACCTAACCAATCAGCACCTTTGACTGTATCATACATGTGCCATCTCCAGTCATCTTCACCCATATTTCCAAGAGCTGCTGAGATACCGCCTTGGGCAGCAGAAGTATGACTTCTTGTTGGAAAAACTTTTGAAATACAGGCTGTTTTTAAACCAGCTTCACTTAAGCCTACAGCTGCTCTTAAGCCAGATCCACCTGCTCCAAGAACAACAACATCATATTCATGATCAATAATTTTGTAAGAACTCATTAATTTAGATTAAATAAAAAAATAATTGTTAATAATGGGATGATTATAGCAGAAATAAATAATAGTCTGTTTGCGACATATTTGATTTTATCATCTGATATATAGTCTTCAAAAACCTCACTAATAGTAAGTGAAGAAAAAAAATAAGCAAAAATAATAAACAGGCTAAACAAAAACTTAGAGATTGGATCAGTAAAAAATTTTATAACTTCAAAATAACTATCATTATAAATTGTTGCAAAATTAATGATAAACCAAAACATTAACGGTAATAAAATTACTGAAGATATCTTTAGAAACACCCATTTTTTTGTGGCTAAATTCATACTAAATAAAATTTTTACCTATTAAATAAATCAAAATTGTTAATAAAAAAGATCCAAAGATAACCATAAGGCCTGTAATACGAGTTGTTTGTAACTCAAAACCATAACCCATATCCATCAGCAGATGTCTAATTTCACTCAACATTTGAAAGCTAAAAGACCAAACTAAACCTATCACAAAAAATTTACCTAATACTGAATTTAAAAATTGATTTATAAAATTATAGTTTGCATCGCCTAAAATTAACAAAGATACCCAAATACAGATCAATGTTATCCCAATAATATTAATAATTCCTGTTATTCGGTGTGAGATAGATACTAAAGATGAAATATGCCACCTATAAATTTGTATATGCGGAGATAATGGTCTTTTATTTTCCATAAAAATTATTTTTAATCAATGTTTCTGCAATCTCAACTGCGTTTAAAGCTGCTCCTCGTAAAAGATTGTCTGATACAATCCACATATTTAAACCGTTGGTTACAGTTTTATCCTCCCTAATTCTTGAAATAAACGTTTCATCTTTTCCTTCAGCCTCTAAAGGAGTTGAATAGCCTCCATTAGCTCGTTCATCAATTACTTTACAACCTTCAAAATTATCTAAAGCTTCTCTAACTTTTTCTAATGTAAATGGTTTTTCAAATTCTATGTTAGCTGACTCTGAGTGTGAGACTAATACAGGTAATCTTACACATGTAGCTGTTAGATCTATTTTACTATCTAAAATCTTTTTTGTTTCATTTGTCATTTTAAGCTCTTCTTTTGTATAACCATCATCTGCAAATACATCTATGTGGGGAATTGCATTAAATGCAATTTGTTTTGTAAAGTTTTTAGACTCAACTTTATTATTTTGAAGCACCTGCTTTGTTTGTTCTATCAATTCATCCATAGGAGCTTTTCCACCTCCTGAAACTGATTGATAAGTTGAAACAACTATTCTTTTAATTTTAAATAAATCATGCAACGGCTTTAAAGCTATAACAAGTTGAGCTGTTGAGCAGTTTGGATTTGCAATAATATTTTTTTTTATGTTATTTAGATGTTCCGAATTTACTTGGGGCACTATTAAAGGAACATCGGGGTCCATTCTATAAAAACTTGAATTATCAATTACTAAAGAATGCTTGGCTGCAATTTCAGCAAAGTTTTCTGAAATTTTTCCTCCGGCTGCAAAAAAAGTTATTTTTACTTTCGAAAAATCAAAAGTTTCAAGATCAATTACCTCATGTTCTTTTCCATTAAAATTAATTTTAGATCCGGCACTTCTAGATGAGGCTAGTAAATATAAATTATCTATAGCTAGCTCTTTCTTTTTCAGAACTTCCAATATTTTTCTACCAACATTACCAGTGGCTCCAACGATAGCTATATTCATGATTTTGTTGAAGTTTATACTAAATGAAAGGCAAATCGCAAACGTTTCCGGTACAGATATTACCGTTTATCTCAGCTTTTATGCTTTGAGATACTTCCCAATAAGGTTTTTTCATCATGGCTATTCCTATAACTTTTCCAAAATGTGGGGAATAACACGCTGATCTCAATTCTCCAATAATTTTACCATTATCATCTTTCAGATCTAATGATCCTGACATACTAATTTCTTTAGCATCTAATTTAACGCCCATTAGTTTTTTTCTAATTCCATCTAATTTAATTTTTTTAAGTTTTTCTTTTCCTAGGAAATTAATTTCACTATCCAATGAAACATATTGATCAAAACCACACTCTAGAGGGTTATCATTATTATCAAAATCATTTCCATACGAAAGCAACCCACTTTCAATTCTTTCAATTAAATTTGGACATCCTGGTTTTACATTAAATTCTTTTCCTACTTCAAACAAGTGGTCGTACAATTTTTGCCCTGATTGGGTGTCTTGAACATATACTTCGAATCCTCCTTGTTTAGACCAACCTGATCTTGCAATTAAATGTTGTGATCCTTCAAAGTCAAAATAACTAAAGCCAAAAAATTTTAATTCTTTAATTATTTTTCCAAATACTTTTTCCATTAAATCAAAAGATTTTGGTCCTTGAACAGCTATAATATCAACAATTGGCTCAACAATTTTAACATCAAAGTTGTATCCAGAAGCCAAGCCTTTTGCGAAAAAAATTACATCTGAGTCGGCAATTGATATCCACCATTTATCTTCTGCTAACTTTAAAACTACAGGGTCATTTACTAAATTTCCCTCATCATCAATGATTGGGCAATAATAACATCTACCAATTTTTGATTTTGACAAATCTCTACAAGTCATTAATTGAACAAGTTTTGCAGAGTCTTTTCCTTCAATTTCAACTTGTCGTTCGGCTGCAACATCCCAAACTTGAACATCTTTTTTTAGATGTTCATAAGAGTCCTCGATAGATCCAAATGCAGCTGGTAGAAGCATGTGATTATAAACAGTGTAAGCCGTTACACCCTGTTTTTCTATTCTGGAAGTGTAAGGTGTACTTCTGAGTCTTCTAGATTTTGCTATTGAAAAATTTTTCATTTTTGTAAAAATTCCAAGACTTTCTCTCTCATTTCAAAGGCTTTTTCAATCATAATCATGTGACCACACCCATCAATTATATGAGTACTTGAATTATCAACCATGTTTGCAAATTTTTTTCCAACCTCAATGTTAACCATTTTGTCTAGAGCACCAAAAACAAACATTGTTGGACAATCAATTGTTTTTACAGCGCTCGAACCATTTACATAATTGTTACAAGCGACAAGATCTACTCCTAATATCTGACTAATATCTCTTGGAGATTGGATTATTCTTTTTATAGGATTTCCACCTATGAATTTTTTTGACCCTTCATAACCCCACTTCATCATTAGTTTGACAGCATCTGAGTCTCCATTTTCTGCTAAATCTATTAAGTCTTGATTTACAGGCATTTTATAAGATCCACCTATAAAAACTAACTTTTTTAGTCTATTCTTGTATTTATTTGAGTACTCAAGCATCTCCAAACATCCTTGGGAGTGACCAATTAAAATTACTTTCTCTAATTTCAACTTAACAAATACTTTTTCCAACCAGTCAGCAATTTCTTCAATTGTTTTAAGACAAGGGCCCTCAGAATTACCGTGTCCAGGTAAATCAATTGACAATACATTAAAGTTTTTGTTTGAAAAAAATTGTTCAACTAAAGACCAAACAATATGTGATAGACCGCTACCATGAAGAAAAATAATAGTTTCTTTTTTATGATCTAATTCTTGTCCTGCATTTGATGCATGAACACTTTTATTTTCTAGCTCGAATATCAAATATTTTCCTAAAACTGTTTTCTTAATTCAAATTTTTGAATTTTTCCTGTTGATGTTTTTGGCAACTCACAGAAAATAACTTTTTTAGGTACTTTAAAACCTGCTAGAGTTTCCTTACAAAAATCTATTAATTCTTTTTCTGTAACTGGTTTATCTTGAACCATTTCTATAAATGCACAAGGAACTTCACCCCATTTTTCATCGGGTTTTGCGACTACTGCTGCGATAGATACTGATGGATGTTTTGCAAGTGTATTTTCAATTTCAATAGATGAAATATTTTCACCTCCAGAAATAATAATATCTTTAGATCTATCCTGTATCTTAACATAACCATCTGGGTGCATAACTGCTAAATCACCAGTATGAAACCATCCACCAGACATTGCTTTATCTGTTGCAGTTTTATCTTTAAAATATCCTTTCATTACTACATTTCCTCTAATCATAATTTCACCAATAGTTTTTCCATCATGAGGAACTTGTTTCATTGTTTCTGGATCCATTACTGTAACCCCTTCGGTATTTGGATACCTAACACCTTGTCGAGCTTTAATTTCATTTTGTTTATCTTCATCAAAATCATTCCATTCATCGTTCCAAGCACACTGGGTAACATGACCATAAGTTTCTGTTAGTCCATAAACATGCATCACCTCAAAACCGAGTTCTTTCATCTTCTTAAAAATGATACTAGGTGGAGGAGCACCTGCTGTTAATACATAAACTTTGTTTTTGAGTTTTTTTCGATCAGCTTCTGGCGCTCCTGTAATCATGTTTAATATGATTGGTGCACCACCAAAATGAGTTACATTATATTTATCTATTAGTTCAAATATCTTTTTAACATCTATATTCCTTAGGCAAATAGTTCTTCCATTTAACATTGGGATAGTCCAAGGATAACACCAGCCATTACAATGAAACATTGGAACAATTGTTAAAAAATTCAACCTATTTGGCATATTCCAGGCAACTGTGCTTCCAGTAGACATCAAGTATGCACCTCTATGATGGTAAACAACTCCCTTAGGATTGCCTGTAGTTCCTGAAGTATAGCTTAAAGATATTGCTTGCCACTCATCCTCTGGCATTTTCCAGTCATAATTTTCATCACCTGTATTTAAAAAATCCTCATACTCTAGATCACCTATTTTTTCTAACTTTGATTGGTCTGCATGTTTATCATTTATATCAATGATAGTAATTTTTTTACTTGTCTTATCTAAAGCTTTTTTGACCTCGACATGCAGTTGTCTATCAACGACTAATACTTTAGCTTCACTATGATCTAAAATATAAGCAATAGTATTTGCGTCTAACCTAACATTAATAGTGTTTAATACTCCACCTGTCATTGGAACTGAATAATGTGCCTCAAAAATTTCAGGAGTGTTAAATGCTAAAAATGAAACTGTATCTCCTTTACCAATTCCAATTTTTGATAGAGCGCTCGCAAATTTTACAGCTCTTTTATAAACTTCTGTCCATGTATATTTTCTATCTTCATAAACTATTGCTTCATAATTAGGGTAAACATCTTTTGCTCTTTGTAAAAATGATAATGGAGTAAGAGGGATATGATTAGCTTTATTTTTATCTAAATTTGTATCGTAACTACTCATGATTAATTAAATTTAAAATTCATTATATTTGAACTTCCTGATATTGCAGATTTGTAATGAAACTCTGCTCGAGGTAAGACCTTATCAAAATAAAATTTTGCCGTATTTATTTTATCTTCATAAAACTCTTTATTAGATTCATAATCATTAAAGCTTACTTCTAAAACTTTAATCCATGAATATGCTATTGATACATAACCAAGTGTTTTTAAATAATCGTTTGCAGCTGCACTAACATCATCTTTTTCAATTTTGGTTTTGTCCTCTATCCAGCCAGTAAATTTGTACAAAATATCTAAGTAATAACTTAATTCTTTAGAATATGACTTAACTTTTTCATTCTTACTATCGGTCTCAACTTTAACCATGTCTAAAAATTTTTGAATGATATTTCCATTTTTGTTTGAAAGTTTTCTAAAAACTAAATCAGCTGCTTGAACTGAATTTGTTCCTTCGTAAATTGGGGTAATTCGATTATCTCTATATAATTGCTCAATTCCTTGGTCTTTTGTATATCCATATCCCCCATGAATTTGCATAGCATCATTGGTTATTTCCATTGCTAAATCAGTGAATAATGATTTTACAACAGGGGTCATTAGCGAAACATAATCAGAAGCTTCCTGTTTAATTTTATCATCTGGATGATAAAGACTAACTTCTGTTTGTTGAGAAAGCCAAAAACATAAAGCTCTTTCTCCCTCAATTATAGATTTCATATTTAATAACGATTTTCTTATATCTGCATGTTCAATTATAAAATCTGCACCATTTGTAGATTTTGTATTGTTAGTTTTACCTTGTTTTCTCTCTTTAGCGTAAGCAAGAGAGTTTTGATAAGCAATTTCTGAAATGCCCAAACCTTGAATGCCAACAACAATTCTTTCCAAATTCATCATAGTAAACATTGCATTTAAACCTTTGTCCTTTGATCCAATCATATAACCTGTTGCCTCATCAAAATTTAAAACACATGTAGCCGATCCTTTAATGCCCATTTTACTTTCAATTGATCCTGTCGATATTCCATTTCTTTGTCCTACTGTTCCATCATCATTAACAATAAATTTTGGAACTAAAAATAAACTTATACCTTTCGTCCCTGCTGGAGAGTCTGTTGATCTTGCTAAAACTAAATGAATAATATTTTCAGTTAAATCATGATCTCCTGATGTAATAAATATTTTTTGACCACTAATTTTGTAAGTGCCATCACCTTGTTGTGCAGCTTTTGTTTTTAACAGACCTAAATCAGTTCCACAAACTGGCTCTGTTAAACACATAGTGCCACTCCATTTTCCCTCAACTATTTTTGGTAAATATTTTTCTTTAATCTTCTCGGGAGCATGATGATTAATACAATTATAAGCACCAATACTTAATTCACTATATAATTTAAAAGATAAGCTTGCTGACGAAAGCATCTCATCAAAGAACGCACTAACTGTTTTTGGCATACCCTGACCACCAAATTTTGGATCACAAGATAATGATGTCCAGCCATCTTCAATATATTTTTGGTAAGCCTCTTTATAACCTGGGGGTGTTCTCACTACTCCATTTTCTAAGACAGCAGGATTTTCATCTCCTATTTTTGCAAGAGGTAAAATTAAATTTTGGTTTATTTTGGCTGCTTCATCTAAGATATCTTTGACTAAATCTATAGTAACCTCATCGTATTTTTTTAATTCATTGTAGTTTTTATTATCTCTCAACTTCTCAAAAAGAAATAACATGTCTTCTACTGGTGCAGTGTAACTTGGCATATTTAAAGCTTAGAATAATTCTAAGATTATTGCAATTTTGAAATTATCGCATCACCCATTTTAGATGTTGATGCCTCTTTCATACCATCTGACAAAATATCTTTTGTTCTTAAACCATCATTTAGTACGTCTTGAACTGCCTTTTCTAGAGCATCAGCTTCTTTATCTAGATCTAATGAGTATCTTAGTGACATTGCAAAACTTAATATTGATGCAATCGGATTTGCTAATCCTTTACCAGCAATATCTGGTGCAGATCCGTGAATAGGTTCATACATAGCTCTCATTTCACCATCTTTATTTTTTGCTCCTAATGATGCTGATGGCAGAAGACCTAGGGAGCCTGTTAACATTGAAGCTTGATCTGAAAGCATATCACCAAAAAGGTTGTCTGTTACTATCACATCAAATTGTTTTGGATTTCTCAAAAGCTGCATTGCACAATTATCAGCAAGCATATGACTTAATTCTACATCTTTATATTCTTTATCATGAAGCTCTTGAACCTCTTCCTTCCAAAGTTGTCCTGCTTCCATTACGTTTGATTTTTCACATGAAGTCACTTTATTTGATCTCTTTTTAGCTAAATCAAAAGCAACTCTTGCCACTCTTGTAATTTCGCTAGTTGTATATGTATGGGTGTTAATCCCTTTTCTTTCGCCATTATCAATCGGCTTAATACCTCTTGGCTCACCAAAATATATTCCACCTGTTAATTCTCTTACTATCATTATGTCTAAGCCTGATACAATTTCAGGCTTTAACGTTGATGCATCAACTAATTGTTCAAAACAAATAGCAGGTCTTAAATTGGCGAATAATTTTAATTCTTTTCTAAGTTTTAATAAGGCTCTTTCAGGTTTCTTTGAAAATTCTAAATTATCCCATTTAGGACCTCCAACTGCACCAAGCATTACTACTTCACTCTCTAGAGCTTTATAAAACACCTCATCGGTTATTGGTGTTCCATGTTTGTCATAAGAGCATCCCCCTGCAAGATCTTCATCTATCTCAAAATCTAAAGATTTATTATCATTAAACCAATTAATAATTTTTTTTACTTCTCCAATTACCTCTGGTCCAATACCATCGCCTGGTAATAAAAGTATTTTTCTTTTTTTAACTTTAATCATTAAAAATCCAAGGTTTTTTATTCTTTAAATCTGTTTCAAAACTTTCAATTTTGTCTGATTTTTTTAAAGATAGAGCAATATCATCTAACCCTTCTAGCAAGCACTTCTTTTTAAATGGATCTACATCAAACTTGATTTCGTTATTACCATAAATTATTTTTTCATCATTTAAGTCTACTGAAATTTCTTCTTTTCTATTTGCGTATTCTGATAATTCTTTAATTTTTTCTTCTTCTAAAATTATAGGCAAAATCCCATTCTTAAAACAATTGCTATAAAATATATCTGCATAACTAGAGCTAATTACACAAGTTATCCCAAAATCTAATAGTGCCCAAGGAGCATGTTCCCTAGAAGAACCACATCCAAAATTTTTACCAGCAATTAAAATTTTTGAACCATTATATGGATTTTGATTCAAAACAAAGTCACTTATTTCTTTACCCTGATCGTCATATCTCATTTCGAAAAATAAATTTTTTCCAAGTCCAGTTCTTTTTATTGTTTTTAAGAATTGTTTTGGAATTATCATATCTGTATCAATATTTACTATTGGCAAATATGCAGGTACGCTTTTTAATGTATTAAATTTTTGCATTAGTTTTGATACTTTCTCACATCATCTAAACTTCCAGATATTGCTGCAGCAGCTGCCATACCAGGACTTACTAAATGAGTTCTTCCACCTCTTCCTTGTCTACCCTCAAAATTTCTGTTTGAAGTAGAAGCACATCTTTCTTCAGGTTTTAATTTATCAGCATTCATCGCTAAACACATTGAGCATCCAGGTTCTCTCCATTCAAAACCAGAATTAACAAATATTTTATCTAATCCTTCTTGTTCAGCTTGTTCTTTTACCAAACCAGATCCTGGAACAACCATCGCATTTACATGTGATGATATTTTTTTATCTTTTAGAATTTTAGCTGCCTCTCTTAAATCCTCTATTCTGCCATTAGTGCAACTTCCAATAAATACCTTGTCTATCTTAATATCTTTTGCTGCCATATCTGGTTTTAAACCCATATATTTTAAAGCTCTTTCAATAGAATTCTTTTTGTCTTGATCACTTTCACTTTGAGGATTTGGAACCTTATCATCAATCGTAATTACATCTTGAGGGGATGTGCCCCAAGTAATCATTGGTAAAATTTCATTTGCATTTAAATTAAGTTCTTGATCAAAATTTGCATCCTCATCTGTCTTAAGAGTATTCCAATAATTTAAAGCTTTCTCCCAATTATCTCCTTGTGGAGACATAGGTTTTCCTTTTAGATAATTAAATATTTTTTCATCTGGAGCTATTAAACCTGCTCTTGCTCCACCTTCTATTGTCATGTTGCAAATAGTCATTCTCTGTTCAACACTTAAAGATCTAATTAAATCACCTGCATATTCTATGACTGAACCAGTTCCTCCTGCTGTTCCAATTTTTCCGATGATTTGAAGTATTACATCTTTTGATGTTACTCCTAGAGGTAATTGACCATTAACGTTTATTCTAAAATTTTTTGCTTTTTTTTGAACTAATGTTTGTGTTGCTAAAACATGTTCAACTTCTGAGGTTCCAATACCAAACGCCAAAGAACCAAAGGCACCATGTGTTGCCGTATGACTATCACCACAAACTATTACTGTTCCCGGTTGAGTAAAGCCTTGCTCCGGTCCAATTATATGGACTATACCTTGTCGTTTATCATCCATTCCAAAAAGTTGAACACCAAATTCTTTACAGTTAGCTTCTAGAGTATCAACTTGTATTTTTGACTCTGCATCTGAAATTCCTTTTGTTCTATCTGTTGTAGGCACATTATGATCAGCTACAGCTAAAGTTAAATTGGGATGTCTAACTTTTCTATTTGAATTTCTTAAACCTTCAAAAGCTTGAGGACTTGTTACTTCATGAACTAAATGTCTATCAACGAACAACAAAGCTGTTCCATCATCTTGTTGATCAACCAGGTGATCATTCCAAATTTTATCGTAAAGAGTAGTGGACATTGAAAAAAAAATTATTTTTTTTCTGAAGGACTTTCTGATTTTGATTCTTCATTTGAAGCCTCTGCTGCTGGAGCTTCTTCTTTAGGAGCTTCTGCTGCTGGTGTTGCTTCTACTGCTTGGGCCTCTTCTTTAGGAGCCTCCGCTACTGGTGCAACATTTTCTTCTGTAACAGTTTCAGGTTTTACATCAACATCGATCCCAATTTTCTTTCTAATTTTTTCTGCAATTCTCGCTGATTTACCAGTTCTATCTCTTAGGTAGTAAAGTTTAGCTCTTCTTACTTTACCTGATCTAATTACTTTAATTGAGTCAATTAACGTTCCATATAATGGGAAAGTTCTTTCAACACCTTCTCCAAAAGAAATTTTTCTAACTGTAAAAGAAGAATTTAAGTCTCTATTTTTTTTAGCAATACAAACACCCTCGAAGTATTGAATTCTTTCTTTTTTACCTTCTGTAATTCTAACACCAACTTTAACAACATCTCCAGGATAAAAATCTGGAATTTTTTTCTCTGAAAGTATTTGTTTAACGTTATGTTGATTTATTTCTTCAATTGTTTTCATATCAATATTTATCAAGTTAATTCTTCTTATATTTTTGCCATAAATCTGGTCTTCGGACGCGTGTTATAGCCTCAGATTGAGATAAACGCCAGTCTTTAATTTTACTGTGATCACCGGATAAAAGCACCTCTGGAACTGATTTTTCCTCCCAAATTTGAGGTTTTGTGTATTGTGGATACTCTAATAACCCATTTTCAAAACTCTCATCTACTCTAGAATTCTCATTGCCTAAGACTCCAGGTAAAAGTCTAAGTATGCTATCTATTACAACAAAAGCTGCTGTTTCACCTCCTGACAAAATATAATCTCCAATACTTATTTCCTCTATATTTCGAGTAGTTAATACTCTCTCATCTACACCTTCGAAATGTCCACAAATGAAAGATACTGATTTTTCATTTGATAATTGTTTTGCATAAGTTTGATCAAATTTTTTACCTTTAGGTGATAAATAAATTACTTTCTCACCTTCAATTATATTTTGATCTAAAGACTTTGCTAGGACATCTGCTTTTAAAAGCATTCCAGAGCCACCTCCATAAGGAGTATCATCAACTGTTTTGTGTTTATCTTCAGCTGCATCTCTAATGTTTACAATATTTAAGTTCCATAATTTTTTAGATAAAGCTTTTCCATATAGGCCTTTTGATAAAGGCCCAGGAAAAACTTCTGGATAAAGCGTAAACACTTGAGCTTGCCACATAAATAATTGTTAAATTATTTTTGTTCCTCTTTTGGAGCTTCTGCTGCTGGAGCTTCTTCTTTAGGAGCTTCTGCTGCTGGTGCTGCTTCTGCTGCTGGTGCTGCTGGTGCTGCTTCTGCTGCTGGAGCTTCTTCTTTAGGAGCTTCTGCTGCTGGTGCTGCTTCTGCTGCTGGTGCTGCTGGTGCTGCTTCTGCTGCTGGAGCTTCTTCTTTAGGAGCTTCTGCTGCTGGTGCTGCTTCTGCTGCTGGAGCTTTAGGAGCTGCTGGAGCCTCTTCACCTTCTTTATTTCTCTCTTTTTTTGGAACAGCCTTTTTAGGATTATTACCATTTGCAGGCATTGGTATTAATTCATTTTCACCTAAAATTCTTGCAACTCTAGTAGTTGGTTGAGCCCCTTGACCTAACCAATACTTAATTCTCTCAGCTTCAAGACCAACTCTCTCTTTTTTATCTTTAGGAAGAAGAGGATTAAAAAATCCAACTTTTTCAATAAATCTTCCGTCTCTTGCAAATCGACTGTCTGCTACAACAACTTTGTAAACAGGTCTTTTCTTTGTTCCACCTCTTGATAATCTTAGTTTTAACATTCGTTCTCCTTTTTATTATTTTAATTGATTAAATAGCTCTGGCGGTATTCCTTTATCAGACATACCTTTCAGATTTCCTTTTGACATCTTTTTCATCATTTCAGACATCATTTTAAATTGCTTTAGCAATTTATTGATAGTGGCTGGATCTGTGCCAGAGCCATTAGCAATTCTTTTTTTTCTAGAACCATCAATAAGTTTTGGGTTCTCTCGTTCTTTTTTAGTCATCGACAAAATAATAGCTTCATTTTTGGTAATAATACTCTCATCAATTCCTGCGGAATCCATTTGTGATTTCATTTTTGAAACACCTGGCATAAAGGACATTATTCCTTCAATACCACCCATTTTTTTCATTTGTCTCAACTGAGTTAAATAATCTTGCATAGAAAATTGTCCCTTTTTTAAATTTTCTTCTGCTTTTTTTATATTTTCTTCACCTAAATCTTGTGCAGCCTTTTCTACAAGAGATACTATATCTCCCATTCCTAAAATTCTGTTTGCTATTCTGTCTGGATGAAATACTTCAAGATTGTCAATTTTTTCTCCAATACCTAAAAATTTAATTGGAACATCTGAAACATATTTCATACTGACAGCTGCACCACCTCTTGCATCACCATCTGCTCTAGTTAAAATTATTCCTGATAGATTAACCGTATTTTTAAACTCTTTTGCTACAGATGCTGCAACTTGTCCTGTTAACGAGTCTGCAACTAAAAATGTCTCTGTAGGGTTTATCACGCTTTCAATTTGCTTAACTTCACTCATCATTTGCAAATCGATTTGAGTTCTTCCAGCAGTATCAAATAATATAATCTCGGCTCCATTTAGATTGGCTGCACTAATAGCTCTTTGACAAATATCAGTTGGTTGTTGCCCTTCAATAATAGGTAGTGTTAAGATATTATTTTGTTCTCCAAGGGATCTAAGTTGCTCTTGAGCTGCTGGTCTATAAATATCAAGACTAACCATCATCACTTTTTTTTTCTTACTGGTCTCTAAATATTTAGCTAATTTTGCAGTAGTAGTTGTTTTTCCTGAACCCTGTAATCCAACCAACATCATTGGAACTGGCGGTACAGCATTAAGGTTTATCTCATTATTTGATCCACCTAATAAATTAACTAATTCATCATAAACAATTTTTACAACCATATCCCCGGGAGAGGTTGATCTGATAATTTCTTGACCTAAAACTTTGGGTTTTACATTTTCGATAAAATCTTTAGCTACATCTAAGGTAACATCTGCCTCTAAAAGAGCCTGTCTAATACCTCTTAATCCTTCATCAACTTGAGCTTCATCAAGTGAAGGAGCTTTTTTTAAAGAAGAAAAGATTTCTTCGAATTTACTTGTTAAATTTTCAAACATATTTATTACGCACAGCAGTAATCGCACTAGTGGGCGAAGCCTCGCTGACTAGTGTCGATCTCTTTGTTTCCAAAGACACCGCAAAGTTAATGTTTTTGCGGAAACGGCAACAACCTATAATAGAGGTTCAAAAAGTCAATAAATAAGTTAAATATCTATATATGGATATTAAAGCTTTTAAAATGGATGGTTTAGGCAATGATTTTGTAATTATTGATCAGCGATATCAAAATTATGATCTAACCAAAGATCAAATTATAAAAATATGTGATCGAAAATTTATTGGATGTGATCAATTAATATTTATTAAAAAAAGTGATGAAAAAGATGCTGGATTAGAGTTCTATAATTCAGATGGAAGTGTTTCTGGTGCATGTGGAAATGGTACTAGATGTGCGGCTGATCTTTTATCAAAAGAAAATAATGATAAAGAAATTATTCTTTGGACCTCTTCAGGGGCTTTAAAATCTCAAATTTTAGGTGATAATTTAGTAGAAACTGAAATTGGGGTTCCAAAAATTAATTGGAATGAAATTCCATTAAATCAAAATTTAGATACAAAAAATTTAAAAATCAAAATTGTTAACAAAAATAATATTGAACATATAGGGGGCACATCTGTTAATGTGGGAAATCCGCATGTTGTTTTTTTTGTAGATAATATTGAAGACTATGATTTAAAAAAAATTGGACCTGAGATAGAAAATCATAAATATTTTCCAGAGAAATGTAATGTCACCCTTGCACAAGTTATAAATAAAAAATTAATTAGAGTTAGAGTTTGGGAGCGAGGAGCTGGTCTTACAAAAGCATGTGGAACTGCTGCATGTGCTACTGCTGTAGCAGCAAATATTAATGAACTAACGGATAAAACAACTGATATTGAGTTTGCACTTGGTAAATTATCAATATCAATTGATGAAAATAATAGTATTCATATGAAAGGACCTGTCTCAGATATTAAGAATATTGAGATTAATATTTAATGGGAATTTTTGATAAGTTTAAATCTGGTTTTAAGAAAAGCGCATCTGCTTTCACATCTGGTTTAAGAGATATAGTTGTAAAAAAAGAAATAGATGACAAAACATTAGATAGGATTGAAGAATATTTAATTCAATCAGATGTTGGGGTTGTTGCTGCCTCAGAAATAAAGGAAATAATCTCAGATAGTAAAATTGACCCAAAAAAAGACATAGCAGAGGAAATAAGCTCTATCTTAAAAGAGTATATTATTTCTCTAATGAAACCTCTTGAAAATAATTCTTTTTTTCAAAAAAAAGAAAAAATTAACGCAACATTAGTTTCAGGTGTTAATGGGGTTGGGAAAACAACAACCATTGGAAAAATTAGTAAAATTTTAAAGGCTAATGGAAATAAAGTTATGCTTGCCGCATCAGATACTTTTAGAGCTGCAGCTATTGAGCAATTAGAAAACTGGGCAAATAAAGTAGAGGTTGATATAACCAAATCTTCACAAGGTGCAGATCCAGCATCTGTTGCATATAAAGCAATAGAAGAAGCAATTGCAAATAACTTTAATCAAGTTTTAATTGATACTGCTGGAAGATTACAAAATAAAAAAAATTTGATGGAGGAGTATAAAAAAATTGCAAATGTAACAAAAAAAATAGACCCTGAGGCCCCTCATGATGTAATTTTAATTTTAGATGCTACTTCAGGTCAAAATGTAATTAATCAAGTTGAAGAATTTAACAAAATTATTCCAATAACAGGTTTAATAATGACAAAGTTAGATGGTACAGCTAAGGGAGGAATTCTTTTGGCTGTTGCAAAAAAATATAAGCTTCCAATTATTGCTCTAGGCTTAGGGGAAAAAGAGGATGATCTACAAATTTTTGAAGCAGAAAAATTTGCTGATGCTTTTACCCAAATTAATTGATTAAAGTGCTTGATATTAAAGGTTTATAGAAGCTGCACTTATAATTTTCCTTAAAATTATCATGCCCACAATTTTTAGCTATAGATGAAATAATAAAGTCAAATTTTCCATTGTTTGGATAAAGTTCTAATTTTTTTTCACTAATATCAAATTTAAAATTGGCATTTAAACTTTTAACAGCACTTATCATTACTAATGTTTTATTATCTTTTAAAAGATAATAAGCAAAATCATCAGGAAAAACTGGGAAGTCATATTCTTCAAGAAAATATTTTGCTCTTTTAGGAAACCACTCATAAGAAATCAATGGATATGAAATTTTTTTTTCATAATCATACAGATAAAGATCTTTAGGGTAGTCATTTATATAATTACTGTTTTCTCCTCTTGCTAATATTGCCTTCT
>JAOHEU010000060.1 GCA_028097645.1 Candidatus Pelagibacter sp.
AATTTCACTTTGAATAGTGTATCTACCATCTGTAAATAAATAATTCTTATTTTTTAAAATAATTGCTAAACCTGCAGATCCACTAAAATTTGAAATAATTTTTAATCTATTTATTTTTGAATATTCAGTAAAATAATCATCATTTTTAGGCACAACATATCCATCAATTTTGTATTTTTTAAATTTTTTTCTTAACTCTTTTACTTCTTTGTTCATTTAATTCTCTTTTGATATCTTATCCATCCAGGACTTCTTGTTCCTTCATCAATTTCAAAGTCTTGATTAAAATCAAAATCTTGATCATCGTCAACTTCTTCCTCAAAAAATGAATTTTTTTCCAAATTTTTTTCTGGTAACTCCTCTATAAATCTTGAGGCCATGCTATCAATCCAGTCACCTTGATAAAATCTGTTCATTGAAAAAGAGATTATTGCTTTCTTTTTAGCTCTTGTAATCCCGACATAAGCCAAACGTCGCTCCTCTTCTAGTCCATTTTGTCCTTTTTCTTCAATTGATTTTTGATGAGGAAACAGGCCTTCTTCCCAACCAGGAAGAAAAACTACATCAAACTCAAGTCCTTTTGCTGCGTGCATGGTCATCATATTAATTTTTTCACCATCCCATTCTTGATCAATTGAAGTAGCTAAAGAAACATGTTCTAAAAAACTTTCTAAATTATCAAATTCTTTCATCGCACTTAATAATTCCTTAATATTCTCTAATCTATTTTCATTATCTAAATCTTTTTTATTTTTTAACATGGCTGAGTAACCAGATTCGTCCAAAACTATTTGAAGTAATTTAATATGATTAATTTTTTTAATATTAAGATCATTTCTCCACTTATTTAATGCATTAAGAAAAAAACTAAGACCTATTTTTGTTTTTGGTTTAATCAAATTTTGTTCAAGCATTTTATTAGCAGCAGACTCTAGACTTAAATTATTTTCTTTACCAAATTCATGAACAGCTTTTAAGGTAGTATCCCCAATTGATCTTTTAGGATTGTTAACAATTCTTTCAAAAGCGAGATCATCTTTTTCTTGATGAATTAACCTTAAGTAGGCTACACAATCTTTAATTTCAGCTCTTTCATAGAATTTTGTTCCTCCTAAAATTCTATACGGCATACCAATTTTAAGGAATCTTTCTTCAAATTCTCTAGTTTGAAATATGGCCCTAACTAATATGGCCATTTCATTAAATGAATATTTCTTTTTTAATTTTTTTTCTATCTCATCTGAAATTCCAATCGCCTCATCTTTACCATTTTTAAAGCAATTTAATTTTACCAAATCTCCTTCTTCCATAGTAGTTGTAAGTGTTTTACCAACTCTATTTTGGTTATTTGAGATTAGATTGGAAGCAACAGATAAAATATTTTGAGAAGATCTATAGTTTTGTTCAAGTCGTATTACTTTTGTATTTTTATATACTTGATCAAACTCTAAAAAATTTTTAATTTCAGCTCCTCTCCAACTATAAATTGACTGATCATCATCTCCCACACAGCATAAATTTTTTGTTTTTTCAGATAATAGATTTAACCATTTACTCTGAATAAAATTAGTATCTTGGTATTCATCAACCAAAATATATTTAAAGTTTGTTGCATAAATTTGTCTTATATCAGGATAATTTTCTAAGATTTTTACAGTATGTAAAATTAAATCACCAAAATCACATGAGTTTAAATCTATTAATTTTTGTTGATAGATTTTATATAAAGGAAGTATAGTTTTTTCATAAATATCTTTTTTATTTATTATAACTTCAGATGGGTAATATCCTTTATTTTTCCATCGATCAATAATTGCTAAAATGAATCTAGGTGCTAATTGTTTGATATCGATATTTTCACTTTTGCAGATATTTTTGATTAGTCTTGTTTGGTCATCAGTATCTATAATGGTGAAGTTTGAATTTAAATTTGCAGCTGTTGCATGTTTTCTTAATATTTTTGCACAAATTGAATGAAAGGTTCCAAGCCAAGAAAGACCAGTTGCAGCAGAACCAAGCATTTTACTTACTCTTGTTTGCATTTCTTTTGCAGCTTTATTGGTAAAAGTTACTGACAAAATTTGGTTAGGAAATGCCTTCTTTTCTTTGATAATGTGTGCAATTCTTGAAGTTAATACCTTAGTTTTTCCAGATCCAGCACCCGCAACTATTAATAATGGTCCTTCTAAATATAATACAGCTTCTTTTTGAGCATTATTAAGGTTTTTTAAATAATCAGAGTTTATCATTTAAAATATTTCTTTATAAGTTTCATTGTTTTATGAACAAACATAATTATTTCTTTAGATTTTTAATAAAGATCAACAGGTTTATAAATAGTCTATTAAGTAGAAATTTAAACA
>JAOHEU010000061.1 GCA_028097645.1 Candidatus Pelagibacter sp.
ATCGTATGGTGTTAAATATAAAGTTAAAAGACTAAATATACTTAAAAAAAATAGAAAATTTAAATTTCACAAAATTGATATTGGCAATATTCTTAAATTAAAAGAAAAGAAAATTGATTATATTGTTCACTTAGCTGCACAAGCAGGCGTAAGACTTTCTCAAGAAAACCCAGACCTTTTCATAAAGGATAATATTTTAGGAACCGTTAAAATATTTGAATTTGCAAAAAAAAATAAAATTAAAAATATATTTTATGCCTCCTCAAGCTCAGTTTACGGTAATTCAAATATATTTCCATCTAAAGAAACAATAAATATTAATAAGCCTTTATCTATTTATGGAATTACTAAATCTACTAATGAAGATTTGGCTTATTATTATAATTTTGTTTATAATATCAACAGTATAGGGTTTAGATTTTTTACTGTTTATGGTCCATATGGAAGACCAGATATGTCAATACATATTTTCTTTAAAGCATTTTTAAAAAAACAAACAATTTATTTATTTAATAAAGGAAACAATTATCGAGATTTCACATATGTTGATGATATTGTAAATCAAATTTATTTTTGTTTTAAGAAAACGACAAAAAAAAAGAAATTTCTTAATGTTTTCAATATCGGTGGACAAAGCACGATTTTAATCAAAGAATTAATTAAAAAAATTCAAAAGATAACAGGTAAAAAAACAACAATTATACCGACCAAAAAAAATTATTTGTTAATTTATTTTTTATTCTTTTAAGACCTCCTCCAGTTCCTAAAAGTTTTTTTTCAACAATGCATTCTATTTTGATAAAATTAATCATTTTATTATGATATTTTTTGAAAATTTGATCACCTCTATATCCTGCCAAAATAATTATTTTTCTAAAATGATATTTAGAGACTTTATTAAGTAATAAATCTAAAAAGATGTATTTACCAACTTTAACAAGTGGCTTGGGTTTTTTTTTGGTATAATTTTTTATTCTTGTTCCCTTGCCACCTGCAAGTATTACTAAGTCTAAGTATTTCACTTCTTAATTAAAAAATTTTCTAGCTCTTTGCAAAAAACATGACCTAAAATTAAGTGGGACGATTGAACAACAGAGGTTAGATCTGAATTTATTATTATGTTATTTTTTATTAATTTTCTAAGTTTGCCACCCCCTTTTCCAGAGAATGAATAACATGAAATTTTCATTTTTTTTGCAATTTTTGCTGCATTTAATATGTTCTTACTTTCACCTGAAGTAGTTAAAAAAATACATATATCACCTTTGTTTCCAAGCGCTTCTATTTGCCTAGAAAAAATTTCATCAAAACTAAAATCATTACCAATTGCTGTTAGATTACTGGTATCAGTAGTAAGTGAAATTGCACTTATGGCTTTTCTATTCACTTTATATCTCACAACAAGCTCACATGCTAAATGTTGAGCATGAGAAGCACTACCACCATTCCCACAAAAAATTATTTTTTTTTTATTTATTTTGGATTTTGACTCTTTTATTAATTTATAGAATATCTCAATATTATGATCTGAAAATATATTCATTGCATCGTTAATATTTTCGAGTTCATAACTAATATTTGATTTTATTTTATTCATTATGGGATATTAATATATACATTTACTGCTTTATACAATTATAGAATTATTTGATTTATGAAAAATATTGATGATTTTTTAACTTCACTTGAAAAGCATCAAATGTTTGTTCTTGTAAAAAAAAAAGATTTACTTGAAAATTGTGGCTCAAGAATGTTGGGATGGAGAAACGATGGCATAGGATCAAGGTTAGCTGCTTATGTTAATTTGGTTAGACTCTCAAAAAAACTCAAAAAAGAATTTACTTTCTATTGGGATTTAAGGTCAGATAAAGATTCACCATCGTATCCAAATAATTTAAGTACAGATATTGATTATTACCTTCCTAATTTAAAAAACATTAAATTTTTCAATTCTAGAAATCAATCAATATCTAAAAAATCTATCACAGAATGGAAAATAATCATTACAGAGGGTGAGAATAAGAAAAAAGTATTAAAAGACTGGTGCAAAATTGTTTCATCAATATTCATTGGTTGTAAAGTTGAGAAAAAAAAATTATTTAAAAACTATGATTATGGTCTTCATGTACGAATAGGAGATCTTGAGGTGTTAACTACTAGAACAAATCAGGATAAAAATTATTTTTCTTATAGAGAGGCATTTTATTTAGGAAAATGTTATCCAGAAATTTTTTGGACAAAAATTGCAAATAATTTAAAAAAAAAATTTTTAGTTTCTTCAAGCAATTATAAGAAAGTAAAAAAACTTTTTTCACAAAAAAAAAATATCTTGTA
>JAOHEU010000062.1 GCA_028097645.1 Candidatus Pelagibacter sp.
AAATTTTAACTGTTTTTTTAGGTTATATTTTATTACCACTAGTTTTGTCGTTACCATTTTATTTTAGTATTTATAATCTAACTTTTTTAAATTCAGTTTTTGAGTCTGTTTCAGGATTTACATCAACAGGTTTTACTATTTTTGATAATATAAAACATATCGACCAAGGTTTGATATTATGGAGGTCTTCAATCCAATGGATAGGGGGTTTATATTTCTTATTTTCAATCGTTTTTTTAATAGATATTTATGATGATAGTTTAAAAAAATCACTTACTAATTTTTTATCATTTAATAGTTCAGAAATATTAAAACAAACTATTAAAATATTCATTTTATATACCGGTATAACAATCTCAATTTTTGTTATTCTAAATATTTTTGAAGTTAGATCTTTTAATTCTTTAAATCTATCAATGACTGTAATTTCATCTGGTGGTTTTTTGCCTACAAATGATCTCTCTTTAATTTTGATAAATCCGACACAAATAATTATTTTTTCATTACTTATGTTAGTTTCTTTTTTTAGCATATTCTTTATTTATAATTTAATTTTTTTGAGAGATAAAAACGTTAATTTTTTTTATGAAGATATTCACTTACTTTTATATTTTATATTTATAGTCAGTATCTTTTTTATTTTTTTTAGCTTTGATAATAGTTTTACATATAGCTTTTTATCTTTAGTTAGTAGCATATCCAATATTGGAATTTCTCTAGAATTTGATCAAACTAATTTAAGTTTTATATATTTAATACTAGTGATAATCGGTGGTTCTTTTTTTTCTACTAGTTCTGGTTTAAGATTTTTAAAGATATATTCACTAACCAAATATTCACTAAATCAAATTTTATCATTCAGTAAACCGAAAAACGTTTTTATGAATAAGTTGATATTTTCAAAAATAAATTTTGATTTTAAAGAAATCAATAAATACTTTTTAACAATTGTAATCTTTATTATTTCTCTATTTGTTTTGACCTCATTATTGAGCTTAAGTAATATTGATTTTGAAAGTTCATTTAAATTGGCAATTCTGACTTTAATGAATACAGTTAATTCTTCAGCACATGGATTAAGTGATTTTAACTTTATTGATTTACATTTTATAACTAAAAATTTTCTAATCTTTTTTATGATTATAGGTAGAGTTGAGCTTTTATCTTTACTTTTAATAGCTAAAAAATTTCTTTTTAAATATTAATTAAGTATTATATATGTATCTTAAATCATGTTTTGCGCCCTTAGCTCAGCTGGATAGAGCATCGGTTTTCTAAACCGAGGGTCGCACGTTCGAGTCGTGCAGGGCGCACCATACTTTATGTGGGTTATTTGACCATGACCCATGGTTTATTCTTCTAAAAATACTGTCTGTCACAACATAGTCACAACGAATTCAAAATTTTCCAATATATTTAGAAAATATTATCGTTTTATAGGAATAAAATGGCCTCTCTTTAAATCATCCATTTTCTAAACCGATGGTCGCACATTCGAGTAGTGCAGGTCGCATCATTATGAATTACTGTTATTTGTATGTTAATTTTCCATTAAATTATAAATAATTTACCTAAGTTGAATTTGTAAATTAATTTTATAATATTATAATAAAAGCCATTGTCATTGCAGTACAGTTTATTAAGCTTTTATATTTTAAAAATTCGACTTGTGATGCTAAAATCATATTTTTTTGATTTGATAATACAAGATAATGAATTCATATTTAGACATTTGAATATTACAAAATTGAGTTCTTGAAAATATAAAAAAAATATAGTGATTTACTCTTAATAAACAAATTATATTAAAATAGTGAAATTTTTAAAAAAAATTGCAAGTTCTTTTGGTTACAACCTTACAAGAAAACATAAAAGTGAAACTTTAAAAGAAATATTCTTTGAAAGAAATAAGAATAATAAGTGTGATTTTTTATTTGATGTTGGTGCAAATGTGGGAAGTTTTTTTTCTGAATATCACAAATTTTTTAAAAAAACGTTTGTTTTTGAACCAAATAAAGATTTGTATAAATCTCTTAGTATAAGATTTGAAAAATTTAACGATATTCAATGCTATTCAGACGGTGTTGGAAACGTAAATGAAGAAAAAACTTTTTATGTCACAGCTGATAGAGATAGTTCTTTAAGT
>JAOHEU010000063.1 GCA_028097645.1 Candidatus Pelagibacter sp.
ATCCATTGACTGCAAAACTAATTGAAGAAATTGGTTATGACGCAATATATGTTTCGGGTGGAGTGATGGCTAATGACCTTGGTTTTCCTGATATTGGATTAACAACATTACAAGATGTTAGTACGAGATCTTATTTAATTTCAAGAGTAACCAACTTACCAACAATTGTAGATATCGATACAGGTTTTAAATCCTGCAAAGAAACTGTTGAAACTTTTGAAGAATTTGGAATTACAGCTGTTCATTTAGAAGATCAGATTGAAAGGAAAAGATGTGGTCACCTTGATAATAAAGAATTGATTACGACTGAGGCTATGGTTGCTAAAATCAAAGAATGTGTAGCAGCTAAAAAAGATAGTAATTTTAAAATAATCGCAAGATCAGATGCTAAAGGGGTTGAGGGAATTGATAAAATGATTGATAGATGTAAGGCTTACATTGATGCAGGTGCTGAAATAATCTTTCCAGAAGCCCTGCAAGATGAAAAAGATTTTGAAAAAGTAAGAAAGGAGCTTTCTTGTTATCTATTAGCTAATATGACTGAATTTGGTAAATCAAAGCTTTTTAATTACAAGGAATTAGAGAATTTTGGATATAATATAGTGATCTATCCAGTCACTACACAAAGATTAGCAATGAAAAATGTCGAAGATGGGTTGAGAGACATTTATGCGAATGGACATCAAAATAATATTATTGATAAAATGCAAACTAGAAAAAGACTTTATGAGTTAGTCGAGTACGAAAAGTACAACTCGCTTGATGAAAAAATTTATAACTTTAGCACGGAAGGACATGAATAATGAGTGATGATATTAAAAAAGGTTTGTTGGGAATAGTAGTTGATGAAACAGAGGTTTCAAAAGTAATGCCTGAAATAAACTCTCTTACTTATAGAGGTTATGCCGCTCAAGATTTATGTGAATATTGTAGATTTGAGGAAGTTGCATACTTAATTTTAAATAAAGATCTTCCAAACTCAATTCAATTAAAACAATTTGAAAAAGAAGAAAAAAATAACAGAGAATTATCAAAAAATTTATATGAGATAATTAAACATATGCCAAAAAAATCACACCCAATGGATGTTGCAAGAACTGCTGTAAGTGTGATGGGATTGGAAGATAAAGAAACTTCAGACTCTTCACCAGAAGCTAATATGAGAAAAGCTCTTAGAATTTTTGCAAAAACTCCTACTGCTTTAGCTGCTTTTTATAGAATTAGAAAAGGTCAAAAAATTATAAAACCAAAAAAAGATTTGTCATTTGCTGAAAACTTTTTCTATATGTGTTTTGGTAAAGTTCCTCAAAAAGAAATTGTTAAAGCATTTGATGTATCTTTAATTTTGTATGCAGAGCACAGTTTTAATGTTTCAACTTTTACCGCAAGAACTATCACTAGTAGCTTATCTGATATTCACGGTGCAATAACTGGGGCTATAGCAAGTTTAAAAGGTCCATTACATGGTGGTGCTAATGAGGAAGTAATGCACATGATGAGAAAAATTAAGAAACCTGAAAATGCATTAAAATGGATTAACAATGCACTTAAAAATAAAGAAGTAGTAATGGGATTTGGTCACAGAGTTTATAAGTCTGGAGATTCAAGAGTTCCAACGATGAGAGAATATTTTGGAAAAGTTGCGAAAATTAAAAAGGATAAAACTTTTGAGAAAATCTACGACATAGTTGAAAAAGTAATGATCAAGAAAAAGAATATTCACCCAAATGTAGATTATCCTACTGGTCCTACATATCATTTGATGGGTTTCGATACAGATTTCTTTACGCCTATCTTTGTAATTTCAAGAATTACAGGATGGTCAGCTCATATTATGGAGCAACACGCTGCAAACAAACTTATTCGACCACTTGCTAAATACAAAGGTAGCAAGCATCGAAAAGTTATGGAATTAAATTATCGTTGATTAACTTTCTATTATTGCAAATCTATTGTTAAAAATAATTTTGCATTTAAAATTGTTGTCTTCAACAAATTCATCTATAGCTTTTTTAACACCAGGTGCATAGCCTAAATCATAATCATCACAAAGAATTGTTCCGCCTTGATTAATCACTTCTTTACAACAGTTAAGATCATTTATTACTG
>JAOHEU010000007.1 GCA_028097645.1 Candidatus Pelagibacter sp.
TATCATTTGGTTGGGGTTATGCGGAGATAAAAATTACCACTCATGCTATTGAAGGATTATCTGAAAATGATTTTATTTTAGCTGCAAAAATAGATCAATTAACTAATGTCTAAAATGTCTAGTTTTAGAAAAGACTAAAATTGTGTCAGTTTTGTTAGCAAAATTAATAATTTCTTTGTCTCTGATAGATCCAGAAGGTTGTATAACCGCTGTAATGCCAGCTTGAACTAATTTTTCAATTCCATCAACAAAGGGAAAAAACGCATCAGATGCTGCAACAACATCATCATTTGTATTTATAAATTTTTTCATTTTATCAATTGCAATTTGACAGCTGTCCAAGCGGCTTGGTTGACCAGATCCAATTCCTGTTGTTGTTTCATTAGATGCAAGTACTATCGCATTTGATTTTACGTATCGGCAAATGTTAAATGCAAAAATTAGATTTTTCATTTGTTTAGAGGTCGGCTTTTTTTTAGATACAACCTTAAAATCTTTATTACTAAAATTTTTAAAATCCTCTGTTTGTACTAATAACTCTTCATTAGCAGATAAAAACCTTAATATTTCTTTAAATGTATAATTTGTAGCATCAATTAATCTTAAATTATTTTTCTTCTTTAATAATTTAAGTGCATCTTTTTCAAAGCCATTTCCAATAATAACTTCAAGAAATAATTTATTTAATTCTTGTGCAACATTTTTAGTAATCTTAAAATTACATGACACAATTCCCCCAAAAGCACTAATTGGATCACATGCAAGTGCAGATTTATAGCTCATTAATTGATCACTTTTGACTGAAACCCCACATGGATTTGCATGTTTTACTATGACAGTCCCTTTATTTTTGGGTAATGATTTTGAAATAGTTAAAGCTGAAAATATATCATTGTAATTATTATAACTTAGTTGTTTTCCATGAATTTGATTTATTTTCATTGAATTATTTTTTGAATAAATTGCACTTAGTTGGTGAGGATTTTCTCCATAACGTGGTGTTTCAATAAGATTTGCATGAAACACTTTTCTTTTTGGAAAAATTATATTACTTTTTTTATTAAAGTAGCCTGAAATAACAGCGTCATAATAAGCTGTTTCGGTAAATGCAATTCTAGATAATTTTTCTCTAAATTCTAAAGATGTAGAGCCTTTGTTAAATTTTAATTCTGTTATTAATTCTTCATATTGATCTGAGGAGGTGATAACTGTTACATCTTTATAATTCTTGGCTGCTGATCTAACCATTGTTGGTCCACCTACATCAATATTTTCAATTATCTTTTCGTGATTTTTGGTATTTTTTAATGTTTCTTCAAAGGGGTAAAAATTTACAATAACCAAATCTATATTTTCAAAATTATTATCTTTAATATCTCTTAAGTGGATTTTACTTTTTCTTTTATTTAAAATCCCAGCATGTATTTTTGGATGAAGAGTTTTTACCCTACCCTCTAATATTTCAGGTGAATTTGTAAATTCAGAAACTTCTAAGCATTTAAATTTTAATTTCTTAATTTCTTTATAGGTACCACCTGAGCTAATAATTTTTATTTTATTTTGTTTTAAAGAATTAAGAAGTGGTTTTAAATTTTTTTTATCTGAAACCGAAATAAGAGCTGTTTTTATTTTTTTCATTACAGTTTAGCAATTTCCCATTTTATGATTTCACTCTTATTTTTAGTTATTCCAGAAACACATATGTTTTGATTTTCCTTGTATGAATTTTTAATACCTAAATATAATCCATTATCAATATTTATATCAAAATTTTCACAACTAAGTTTCCAACCTTCTTCTTCTAGCTCTATTAATATTGACTTATTATCTTGTGTTTTCATTACTTTTGAATTCGGGTCTAGATGAAATCTTACATCAAATTTAATTTCTTCTGAATTGTCTTTTCTTAATAACCTATCAAAACCAATAAATTTCATTTGTTCTGGGTAAAATTCAATTTCTCTTTCATGAATTGTTTTAAACTTTTTTAGATATCCATCATGTGAACCTGATAGCTTCCAATAATTATCCTCAAATACTACATTTTTTTTAGTTATGTGAATGCCTCTATCAACAATTAGATTTGATTTATCTAATTTTTTGTAATTACAAGAAGAATGATCTTCAATTGAAAGAGTGCTTTGTAGGGCAGTGCTTTTTGAAAGCTTATTTAATTTGTTTTGAATATTAGAAAAATAGCCTGAGTTTGTGATTAGTTTTTTACCATTCGAAAAAACTTCAAATGAAAGAGCACCAGATTGATAAAATTTTGAAAAATTTTTGCTGGGACTGTCTCCTAAATCCATTGTTAATATAATTTTTTTACTTTTAAGAATAGCATAACCTGCAATCTCCCTATTTTCATTTTTAAAAACGTATCCAAATCTTTTGAGGTACTGGTCAAACTCAATATTATTTGAGATGTAGTTACCATTAAATAGAATATCTTGATTAATATTTTGCCAGATAAAAGCATAACTTTGACCAAGATAGTATATTGTTTCATCAATATATTCAGGAATTATATTTTGAGACTCTTTAAACCACTCTCTAATTAAAATAAAATATTTCAAGTAGAAGATTAATTGTTTTATATTTCTAGATTTTGGAAAACCCTGGTTATCGATTGATGATTTTATTATTTTTTTCAAAAGAGTTAACCCATTAGCAAGATACTTATTTTCATCTTTATATGATAGACCTGTTAAAATTATTGCTGCACATCCTACAATTTTATTTTCAACCTCTGATGAATTTTTGATTTCATATAGAAGATGATTTGTTTGTTTTTGAATACTTTGATTAAAATTTTTCTTAAACTCTTCTTCACAATCTTCATAGGTTAATTGATGATTAGATAACCAAGAAATTATTCTTTTAGAAGTGATATCAAAATCCCAGCTTTTTTTATTATAGTGATGATTTTCGTTGATCCAATTATTAATAACTGTTTGAGTCGTTTTTTTTGATGATTTTAAATCAAGGCTAAAAAACCAAAAAAAATTATTTAATTTTTCAAATTCTTCGTTTTTCAAATCATTTTGCCAAATACTTTCTAAGGCAAAGTCTTCAATTTTATATTTCTTTTTTTGATATTTTACTATTGAAGATAATAAGTAAGGACTTGGTTTATAACCAAAAGCAATATCTTTAGTTTTAGATATTTTTTTGTCATAAAAATTAGAGTTTTGATAAAATTGTTTTAAACCTAATTTTAAATTAAAATAAATTTGGCCCAAGTCAGCTATAAAATTTTTGATGGTCATTAACTTATTTTAATTTTAATAAATTAATATTTTTTTTTATATCTCCATTATTACTTTTAAATACCGTTGTTCCTGAAACAAGAATATTGGCCCCAGCTTCAATTGCGGATTGACAATTGTCAAAATTAATCCCCCCATCAATTTCAATATCAAAGCTCATATTGTTTTTAGATTTAATGTCTTTAAGTTTTTTAACTTTATCCAGAACTTCAGGCATAAATTTTTGGCCACCAAATCCAGGATTTACACTCATTATTAAAACTAAATCAATCTTTTCAAGGTAGTTAGTAATTAATTCAATTTTAGACTCTGGATTAAGTGAGACTCCAACTTTTTTATTTAAGCTCTTAATTTTTGAAATTGACTCTTCCAAATTATCAGTTGCCTCTGGATGAATTGTAATAATATCAGCGCCAGCATCTGCATAAGCTTCGATATATTTATGGACAGGTGATATCATTAAATGAACATCAAATTTAATTGAGCACTGCTTTTTCAAAGCTTTAATTACTGGAGGCCCAATAGTAAGGTTAGGCACAAAATGACCATCCATTACATCCACATGGATCATGTCCGCACCACCTTCTTCAAGTCTTTTAATTTCATTGCCTAATTGACTGAAATCAGCAGACAATATTGATGGTGAAATTTGTATTTTTTTCATTGATTACTAGACCTACTAGTATCAATTTTTAAAATTTAATTGAATTAAATAATTGATAAATTTGTCTCGAAATTTCACTTTCTAGCGGAAATGAAAGCATACCCATTACAGAATATCCCAAGATCCAAGGCATGAAATAAAATCTAATCATGTAAAAGAACCAAGCAACATATAGCGGAACCAGGGGTGCTATAATGAAAGATGGGGTTATAGGCTTAAAAATTTTAATTAATGGATTAGTATATTTTACAAATATCTTCATAAAAAAAAATTCAGAGTCTTCTTTTTGAAAAATATTCATTGCAACTCTTCCTATTAATGTCCACATTATTACACCTAATAGATAATCAATAAAATAAACTATAGGATGAAAGTTTGCTGACATTAAGAAATTTATATTGGAAAAAAGATTAAATTAAAAGGGGCGAAATTAATCGCCCCTAAATTAAGATTTGATAGTTCTATTTACCAGTGACAGTTCTGCCAGTAGGTATTCGAACTTCGTCAACCATTTTTTGGGTTGTTTTATCTGGTTCTTGAGTCATTAAACTCACTACAACCATAGCAACAAAACTAACACCAGCTCCGAAGATACCAAATGTTAACTGAGTAAGTCCTAAGAACCCACTTCCACCAGTTCGCACCCAAACTAGGTACCAAATAGAAGACGCAAGACCTAAAACCATTCCAGCAATAGCACCTTCTCTGTTAGCTCTTTTCCACCATACACCAAGCACAAGTGGGAAAAACAAACCAGACATCGCGAAGTCAAAAGCCCAAATAACTGAACCTAAGATTCCTTGGATTTCCATCGCCGCAATGGTTGCTCCAGCAAAACCAATTATTACAAGTAATACCCTTGCAACAAGAAGTCTTTTTGCAGTCTCTGCTTTTGGATCAATCATTTTGTAATAAACATCATGAGAAATCGCATTTGCAATTGCTAAAATTAAACCATCAGCAGTTGACATGGCAGCAGCCATACCTCCAGCAGCAACCAGACCTGAAATTACATATGGTAATCCAGCTATTTCTGGTGTTGCTAATACAACCGCTTTACCGCCCATGAAAAACTCATTTAATTCAAGAGTTCCATTTCCGTTAAAGTCACTGATGAACATCAAGTTTGCTTGATTCCAGTTTTGGAACCAATCAATTGATTGAACTTCAGCAAATGATTTACCAATGATACCCGTAGATAAAGTTGGATCAATCAACGACAGTTTAGATAGTGTTGCTAACATTGGCGCAGAAGAATATAGAAGGAAGATAAAGAATAAAGACCAACCCACTGATTTTCTAGCTGCTTTTACACTTGGAGTAGTAAAGTATCTCATCATCACGTGTGGCAATGAAGCTGTTCCCATCATCATCGCTAGTGCTAACGAAATAAACGCCCAAGGCGTTGCATTTACTGCAGAGTGTGCTTTAGTTATTCCAGCTAACCCTTTAGGTACTGTTGCTAAATCAGCAGCAGAGTTTTTAACAAACCCAAATTGCTGTTCTAGTTCACCAATTCTAGCTACTTCATCAGCTAACATAAAGTGAGGGAAGAAACCTGCACCCATTTTGTTACTGATCCAAAAAATTGGAAGTAAGTAAGCTATAATCAGTACGATATATTGTGCAACCTGTGTCCAAGTTACCGCTCTCATACCTCCTAACATTGAACAAAGTAAAATACTTATTAGCCCAATATACACAGCGTATTTAAAGTCGATATCTAGAGCAACAGATGCAATAGTACCTGTAGCGTTAATCTGAGCAGTCACATAAGTGAATGAAGCAACAGTTAAAACTATTACCGCACATAGTCTCGCTAAATTACCACCGTATCTTGTACCTACAAAATCTGGAACTGTGTAACAGCCAAATTTTCTTAAGTATGGTGCTAATAAAGTTGCAACCAATATATAACCACCAGTCCAACCAACAAGTAGTGCCATATATCCATAACCTTTAAAGTAAATACCACCTGCCATTGCAACGAATGAAGCACCAGACATCCAGTCTGCTGCTGTCGCCATACCGTTGAATACAGTTGGAACTTGCCTTCCAGCTACGTAATAAGCATCTGCTTGGGCTGTTCTTGATAGATAACCTATTAATGCGTAGATGAATATTGTAAAAGCAACAAAAGCAACACCTATTGCTTTAGCGCTCATACCCATCTGCTCACCAATTGCCATTAAGATTATGAAACCTATAAAACCTCCAGTATAGATCCCGTAAACTTTTGGCAAATTGTCTATAAATTTACCTTTAATCATTAGTTATCTCCTTTTTCACTGAAGCCGAATTCTTCGTCGATCTTCTCTTGCCTATTAGCAAACCAGAAGCACAAGATTACGAAAATTCCAAGAGATCCTTGACACGTAAACCAATATGTCCATGGATATCCGAAAGGTCCAGTAACCTCATTCATTTCAGCTGCAAAAAGGAAGATGCCAATTGAGAATACAAACCAAATTGCCAATGTTACAAATAACAATGACCTGGTTTTTTCCCAGTGTTTTTCTGCGTTTGACATTTATACCTCTCTCTATTTAGTTATAACTGTGAAAACCATAACCATTCTAGAGGTTTTGAAAAGGTGAAAATTGTTCATAATAGGTGCTTAATTACTTACTTTTTTAAGGTATAATTGTCCTAAACAACAATTTTATGCAAAAATATAAGTTATCTTGGAAAGATTTGTCATTTAAAGATTTTAAAGTTTATTTGTTTGCTTTGTTTAAAGCTTTTATTCCAAAGAAAAAAATAAAAAATTTAGATGAACTTGAACATTTTATTCAAACAAAATCTGCATGGGTTACTCAAGTTACTTTATATAGCTATTTGAAAACTCGAATGGGAACCAGATACGTTCTTCATTTTGATAATGATGAGTTTATGTCATCAGTTAATCTAGCTAAGTGGAATATTTATTCTATAGCTCTTCAAGATTTAACTTTTTTTACTTTTTCATATTTAAAAGTAAATTTTAATTATCAAGACACTAATCAAGCTAAAGAAATTTTTAACAAAATTTTAGATGATGAAATATCAAACAAGATGCCACTTGATATCATTGAGGAGGCAAAAAGAACTTTTAATGAAAGATTTCAAATTTTAAATTGGGAAATTTATTACAAAGATCTACCTTTTAATCCAAGCGCACTTGCTTTACATAAGTGGGCCCCTATAGCTGAAGAACTTAAAACTTTAGATAGAAAGATTGTGTTAAATTCTATGATCTTAAAGTGGGATATTATTAGAGACGAGTTTAAAAAGTTAATAGAATTTTAAATATTTTTTCTATTATCAACTAAACTTTCAACTACACTTGAGTCGGCTAAAGTTGTTATGTCACCTAATTGATCGTGTTCATTAGCTGCAATTTTTCTTAAGATCCTTCTCATTATTTTTCCTGATCTAGTTTTTGGAAGGCCTGAGGTGAAATGAATTAAGTCTGGAGTAGCCAAGGGTCCAATTTGTTTCCTGACCCAAAGTTTTAAATCTCTATCTAGATCACCATTTTCTTTTTCACCTACATTTAAAGTTACATAACAGTAAAGTCCGTTACCTTTTATGTCATGCGGATAACCCACAACTGCTGCTTCAGCAACTTTTGGATGAGCAACGAAAGCACTTTCTATTTCTGCTGTACCAAGATTATGTCCTGATACAATAATTACATCATCGACTCGACCTGTGATCCAATAATAACCATCTTTATCTCTTCTACAGCCATCACCTGTAAAATACTTCCCATCAAACTGTGAAAAATAGGTATCAATAAATCTTTGATGATCCCCATAAACAGTCCTCATCTGTCCTGGCCAAGATTGAGCAATACATAGCCTACCTTCCCCAGGGCCTTTAATTTCAATACCTTTTTTATCAACGATAACAGGCTTTATACCGTAAAATGGTTTGGTCGCTGAACCAGGCTTTAAATTTATCGCTCCAGTTTGAGGGGCAATCATTATACCACCTGTTTCTGTCTGCCACCATGTATCAACAATTGGACATTTGGAATTACCTACAGTTTTGTAATACCACATCCAAGCTTCTGGATTAATCGGTTCACCAACAGTACCAAGTAATTTTAATGATTTTCTTGAAGTTTTTTTAACTGGTTTATCTCCTTCACGCATCAAAGCTCTAATTGCAGTAGGTGCTGTATAAAAAGTATTAACTTTATACTTATCAATTATTTGCCACCATCTAGAAGTGGTTGGATAGTTTGGTATGCCTTCAAACATTATTGTAGTTGCCCCATTAGCTAGAGGTCCATAAATTATATAACTGTGACCTGTGACCCAGCCAATATCAGCGGTACACCAGTAGATATCTTTTGGTTTATAATTAAAAATATATTGATGAGTCATTGAAGCATACACCATGTAACCACCTGTTGTATGTAGAACTCCTTTAGGTTTTCCAGTTGAGCCTGAAGTATATAAAATAAACAAAGGGTCTTCTGCGTTCATTTCCTCTGGTTCACAATGTTTTGATACATCTTTAATTAAATCATGATACCAAACATCTCTTGATTTATCCCAGTTGATATAATTTCCTGTTCGTTTAACAACAATACATTTTTTAACATTTGGACAACTTTCTAACGCTTCATCAGTTGTATATTTTAAAGGAATTGTTTTTCCTCCCCGGACACCTTCATCGGCAGTAATTATATATTCAGACTCACAATCATTTACTCTTCCAGAAATAGAATCTGCTGAAAATCCTCCAAAAATAATTGAGTGAACTGCTCCAATACGCACACAAGCAAGCATCAATATCGCTAGCTCAGGGATCATTGTTAGATAAATGGTTACCCTGTCTCCTTTTTTAATTCCTAATTTTTTTAAGCCATTGGCTGCTTTAGACACTTTTTCATGAAGTTGTTTATAAGAAATTTTTTGACTATCTTTGGGATCATCCCCAATCCAAATGATTGCAGTTTTATCTTTTTTGTCCTTTAAATGTCTATCAATACAATTTGCAGAAGCATTTAAAGTTCCATCATGAAACCATTTTATTGTGACATCTTTAGCGCTGTATTTAACGTCTTTAATTTTTTTATATGGTTTTATCCAAGTTATTCTTTTTCCTTCTTTTCTCCAAAACTCATCGTTATTTTTAATAGATTTGGAATATTTATCTTGATATTTATTTTTAGTTACTAAACTACTTTTAATCCATTGAGGTTTAGTTTTAATAACAAGTTCCTTTGAACTTTCTTTAGCAACTTTACTAATAACTTTTTTTCTAACTTTAGTTTTTTTGGTTACTTTTTTCGTAACCTTCTTCTTAACTTTAGTTTTTTTCTTTTTTTTTATTGTCATGAAATAATTTTATATTTAAATTTTACTCATCTTATTTAATATTTTCCAGCTTTTAGAGTCTACAGGCATCACAGACAGTCTACTTTGTTTAATTAGAGCTAAATGGCTTAATTCCTTTGATTTTTTGATACTTTCAAGGGTTATAGGTTTGGATAATTTTTCTACAAATTTAACTGTAACAGCTACAAACCGTCCTGATTTATCAGTTTTATCCAAGTAAGCTTCTTTGATTACTTCGACAACCCCAACAATTTCTTTACCAATATTTGAGTGATAAAAAAAACAGTAATCACCTTTCTTCATGCTTTTTAAATTTTTAGCTGCTTGATAATTTCTAACACCATCCCAGGTTGCGCCTTTTGCACCTGCTGTTTTTTGTTGATCAATTGACCATACATCAGGTTCAGATTTTAATAACCAGTATTGCATTTAATTGTTCATACTTATTTAAATTCTAAATAAAACGTATTTGATATTATTTAATCTATTTATTTAATTTTTAAAATTTGAACAAATAATGTGCTATACAGAACAATAATTGAGTATAATTTTAATCATAGTGTAAATTAAAAAATTTCCAATGCGTCTAATCTTAATTGTATTAATTTTCATAGTTTTAACAAGTTGTAAAAAAGATACTTCAACCAACATAAAATTTATTGCTTTTGGTGATACTCCTATGTCTAGTAAAAAAGATATGATTAATAAAAAAAATGTATATGAATTATATGAAAAACTTATTCAAAACATCAATTTAGCCAATCCCTCACTTGTAATAAATACTGGAGACACACATAGTTTTAAAGTTTGTAGCAATGATAAAATTGATTATTTTTACAGATCTTTTAATAATATTCAGTCACCAGTGATTTATACCCCAGGTGATAATGATTGGTTAGATTGTTTAGATGCAAAAGACGGTATTTTTGAACCCTTGGAACGATTAAATTATTTGCGTGAAACTTATTTCAATAAAAAAAAAACTTTGGGTGCATTTTCTTTACCTTTGGTAAATCAAAGTCAAGGTGGACATCCTGAAAATATTCGTTTAGTCAAAGATAATATTGGATATATTACCCTGCATGTTGTTGGGTATAAGTGGAATTTTAGTGAATTAAATCCTAGTCTTAAAAAAGAATTTTATATTCGTAATAAGGCTAATTTGGATTGGTTAGATAAAAGTTTTAAAGCACTAGAAAAAACTGATGCAATTGTGGTGGCATTCCATGCAAGTGCATTTGAAGGAATATTTGAGTCTCCAAGAAAAATTTACAAGAGAATAGCCGAAAATAAAAAAATATTATTCAGTTTAAACACTTACAAGAGAATAATTAGAACAATATTTAAGCTTGTTGGAGATGCAAAATTTCCACATAATGACATTGTTAAATCACTTGCAAATCATAGTTCTGAATTTAATAAACCAGTTCTTTTATTATACGGCGATTCTCATGATCACAAAGCATATCAACCTTTTAAAAAACTTTTTCCTAATTTATATGCTATAGAAGTTTTTGGTACACCTGATATTAAGGCAATTGAAATCGCTATAAGGCCGAAAATGAAGAATCCATTTAAAGTCGTTCAAGTATATGATCCATATTAAAAAAGAAAATATCAACTAAAAATTTTTAATAAAAATTAATTATTTTATATTAACCTTATGCCTGCTCCTTTAAGATAAGCAGCTTGTTCATCTAATGGCCATCTCGGTTTTGCCGGATAATTTAAATTATCAAATTGATTTAATTTAAATTTTTCTAAACCAACCATTGCAATCATAGCAGCATTATCCCCACAAAATTTAATCGGTGGAAACAAGCTTTGATAATTTTCCTCATTACACAAATTTATCAACATAGATCTAATTCTTTTATTAGCTGCCACTCCGCCTGCAACTACAAATACTTTTTCTTTTAAATCATTTTGTTTTTCAAATTCAGAAAATGCAATTTTAGTTTTTTTATATAAAATTTGTTCAACTGTTTTTTGAAAAGAAGCAGCTAGATCAAATTTTTCCTGATCAGTTTTAATATCTTTTGTTATTCTTAAAATTGCCGTTTTAAGTCCTGCGAATGATAAGTTACATCCCCCCTTATTAAAAATTGGTTTTGGTAAATTATATTTATTGGGATCACCTTTTTCTGCTAATATTTCTATTTGAGGCCCACCAGGAAACTCTATTCCTAAAAGCTTTGCAGTCTTATCAAACGCTTCACCTAATGCATCATCAATTGTTGTTCCTAATCTTTTATATCTGCCCAAACCTTGAACATTTAAATATTGTGAATGACCACCTGAAATTAACAAAAGTAAATAAGGATAATTTAGTTTCGAATTTATTTTTGGGCTTAAAGCATGACCTTCTAAGTGATTAACAGCAATAAATGGTTTTTCTAACGCACAAGCAAAAGCTTTTCCAAAACTTAAACCAACAGACAAACATACTATTAGACCTGGACCAGCCGTTGATGCAACTGCATCTATCTCCTCTATTTTTTTCCCACTATCATCAATTGCCTTTTGAACAATCCAATCAATTTTTTCCATATGGGACCTAGCAGCCAATTCAGGAACAACACCCCCAAACTTCTTATGAACATCAACTTGGCTGGAAACAATATTGGATAAAACTATTGGTATTCCTTGTTCATTTTCAGTAATTATTGAAGCTGCTGTTTCATCACAGCTAGATTCGATTCCAAGAATTAAGGGTTTTTTACTCATTCAAATAGTTTTTATTAATTGTACAATCTCAATACAAGTAAGAAATATATTTATTTATGAATAAGAAAATTGTCATTGGATCAAGAGGAAGCAAGTTGGCATTAATATATGCCCAAACTGCTAAAAATAAGATTGTTCATAGTACAGATTTAAATGATGAAGACATAATAATTAAAGAAATAACAACAAAGGGAGACCAGGTTCAAGATAAAAGATTATCAGAAGTGGGTGGAAAAGGTTTGTTTTCAACCAACATAGAAAATGAACTTCAAGGTAAAAAAATTGATATAGCTGTTCATGCATTAAAAGATATGCCAGCAAACGAAACTGATGGCTTGATAACAAATACATTTTTAGAAAGAAACGATCCAAGAGAAATATTGATAACCAAAGATAAAAAAAAACTCAAAGATTTACAAGCTGAGGCAATAATTGGCACCTCATCCTATAGAAGAGAATTTCAAATAAAAAAAATTAGATCTGATCTTAAATGTAAACTTATAAGAGGAAATGTTGATACAAGAATTAAAAAACTCAATGATGGCTTGTATGATGCAATAATATTGTCTTATGCGGGAATTAAATTTTTATCAATAGAAGATAAAATTGCAGAAATATTTTCAACTCAGGAGATAATTCCAAGTGCAGGACAAGGAATAATTTCACTTCAATGTCGATATGATGATAAAGATATTATTTCAATTTTAGATTCCACTAATGATCAAAAGACAAACTTAAGAGCTCAAGCTGAAAGAAATGTTCTTAAAGTTTTAGAAGGTGATTGTGAAACAGCCGTGGGAGCTCATTCAATTATTGAAGGTGATGAAATTGTTTTAGAAGCTGAACTTTTCTCTTTAGATGGTAAACAAAGATTTTATGAAAAGAAATCTTCAAAAATTGAAAATGCTAAATCACTCGGTAAAGAGGTTGGAAAGATATTAAAAGCTAAATCAAATAATTCTTATAAAAAATAATATGCATATTTTATTAACTAGACCTTTAGAAGATTGTTCTGAAATGATTATAAGATTTAAGTCCCTAGGACATCAGGTATCTCATCTTCCACTTTTAAGGATAGATACATTAGATCACGAAAAGATAAATTTTTCAGATTTTAAAGGAATTATTTTTACAAGTGCAAATGCGGTAAAATTTTTAGATCTTAAAAATATCGATAAAAATCTTTTATGTTTTTGTGTTGGAAGTGCCAGTGAAAAAAAGGCTAGAAGTGCCGGTTTTCAAAATGTAATTACTGCTGAAGGCAATGTTGGAAATTTAAAAGAGCTAATTTTACAAAATTTCAATCAAAAAGATGGAGCTTTAATCTATATAAGTGGAGAAACAGTTTCCGTTGATCTTGATCAACTATTATTGAAAGAAGGATATAATATTAAAAGAGTTATTAATTATCGTACTATTCATAATCAAAATTTTGATGACCAATTTGTAAATCAATTAAAGCTTAAAATGCCTGATATGGTTTATGTTTACTCGCGAAATAGTGCTTTAAGTCTGCTTAATTTTATTAAGATGCATCAATCAGAAAGTCTTTGGATGAATACAAATTTAATGTGTATTGGTGAAAAAACCTCTTCAATATTGAATGAAATTAAGTGGAAGAAGATATTTCTTTTTAATCCTGGAGAAGAAGAGTTTTTGTTATATAAAATTTAGCTATGGAAATAATAAATAATTTTTCTGATATATTTTTATCAGTTTGGAAAAAGGGAATTTTAGGGGTAGATATTTTTCAAATATTAATTGGAATTGGGATATTTTTTATTTTCTTAATTTTTAGAGGATTGATCAGCAAGCTAATCATTAAAAAGTTAGAAATAATTTCTAAAAGAACTACCAACAAATTAGACGATACATTTGTTCATGCTTTAGAAGGTCCTGCTAGATTTCTACCAATTGTTCTTGGTTTTTTTATTGCAAGTTACTATATGACTTTTTCAAGTGATGGTCGTGAAATTGTCGAAACTATAAATAGAACATTAATTACAATATTAATTTTTTGGGTCATTCATCAAATCATTGAACCAATTTCTTATATCTTAAGTGGATTAGATAAACTATTAACAAGAGAGCTAATTGGATGGATCCTTAAATCTTTAAAAATTTTAATTTTTATTTTAGGACTTGCTGCTGTTTTAGAATTGTGGGGAATAAAGATAGGACCAATTATTGCTGGGCTTGGTTTATTTGGTGTAGCAGTTGCATTAGGAGCGCAAGATTTATTCAAAAATTTAATATCAGGTATTTTAGTTTTAGTAGAAAAAAGATTTAAAATTGGTGACTGGATAGCTGTTGAAGGAATTATTGAGGGTACTGTTGAAAATATTGGTTTTAGATCAACCTCAATAAGAAAATTTGATAAGTCACTTGCCATAATCCCAAATTTTCAGTTTGCAGAAAATGCAGTGGTAAATGTAAGTGAAACTTCTAATTGGAGAATAAGATGGATAATTACTCTTCAATACGACTCAACTATAGATCAACTTAAAAAAGTAAGAGAAGAGATTGAAAATTATATCAACTCAAGTGATGATTTTAATCAATCAGCAGGTGTTGCGGTTAGAATTGAAAAATTTTCAGACAGTTCAATAGATATATTGGTGAGGTGCTTTACCAATTCTAACAGCTGGAGTAACTCACTAGAGGTTAAAGAGAGACTGGCAATTGAAATTAAGCAGATTGTAGAAAAAAATGGAGCCTCTTTTGCTTTTCCAAGTCAGTCGATTTATATCGAGAAAAAATGATAGCTATTTTCTATTTAGTTTTACAAATTTTAAAACTTTATTCTTACGTCGTTATAGCAAATGTATTGATAAGCTGGTTGATTGCTTTTAATGTTTTAAATACTCAAAATAGATTTGTTTATTCCATTCTAGAGTTAACCTACCGTTTAACAGATCCAATTTTATATAGAATTAGACGATTTTTGCCAAACTTGGGCTCTTTAGATATTTCACCAATTATTCTTCTACTATTGATTTGGTTTATTGAAATGTGTATGAAGCTCTACATTGCACCAATGATTTTTTAAGGAAGTAAAATGATATTAATAGATGGAAAAAAAGCAGCAGCTGAACTCAGAGAAGAACTTAAACAAGAAGTAGCGGAATTAAAGACAAAATATAATAAGGCTCCAGGTTTAACAGTAATTCTAATTGGAGATATGGCTCCAAGCCAAATTTATGTTCGTAATAAAGAAAAATCAGCAAATGAAGTAGGTTTAAAATCTGAAGTCATTAAATACCCGGATACAGTTGAAGAGAAAACTGTTCTAGAAAAAATTAAAGAATTGAATAATGATGAAAGTGTATCAGGAATTTTGGTTCAACTTCCACTTCCAAAACACATTGATAAACAAAAAGTAATTGAAACAATTACTCCTTCAAAAGATGTAGATGGTTTTCATCCAATGAATGTAGGAAATTTATCTTCAGGTTATGAAAGTTCAGTGCCTTGCACCCCACTTGGATGCTATTTAATGATTAAAAAAATTGAACCAAACTTAAGTGGTAAAAAAGCTGTTGTAGTTGGAAGATCAAATCTTAACGGTAAACCTATGACACAACTTCTTCTTAAAGAAAACTGCACAGTGACAATCACTCACTCAAGAACAAAAGATTTAAAATCAGAATGTTTGGAAGCAGATATTATTGTTGCAGCTGTGGGTATCCCAGAACTTGTAAGAGGCGATTGGGTTAAAAAAGATGCAATCGTAATTGATGTTGGAATTAATAAAACAGAAAATGGTTTGGTTGGAGACGTTGCATTCGATGAGGTTTCAAAAGTAGCTAAAGCATTAACCCCTGTTCCAGGTGGAGTAGGGCCTATGACTATTGCTTGTTTACTAAAAAATACTGTTGAGTGTTTTAAAAGATCACAAAAATAAACACTTTTTCATTAATAAGTTTTATTGTCTCAAATTGATAAAACTTCATTAATTTCTTTTTTTATTTGATAAAGTTTTCAAATGAAAAAACCTCCATATGAATATCGAATTGGAATAATAATGATACTACTCACTGCAGTTCCAATTGGAGCAACCCAGTTAGGTTGGTATTTCTATGGTAAACAAGTTGGTTTTGACTTTGGTATGATAGCTGGAACTTTTTCTGTAATTTTAGCAGGTTATTTAATGTACCAAAAAGGCTGGCGTGATGAGGATGAAGATTAACTTATGGAAAAATTAATTTTTTTTGGTTTAGCTATTCCAATTCTTGGTTTCGTTTTTTATTTAGGTGGAACAGCTATTATGAAAGGTTTTAAAGCTAAAGTTGAGAATAGACCTGAAAAACTCGAAGAAGAGCAAGAAATAAATCAACAACCAAATGGGGATAATCTCAGTAATGAAATCACAAAGTTAAATGAATTACTTCAAAGTGGTGTGCTAACCCAAGAAGAATTTGAAAAGGCAAAAAAAAAATTATTAGATAATTAATTTTAATCTAATATTTTTTCTATAGAGTTTATTTCTCCAATTTTAAAAATAATAGCATCTTCTTTATTAAAACCATATTTTTCAGCACTTTTTTTAAATCTCTCTGGTGGTTCCATAATTGGCTCTAATGATAATACAAAAGTACCCCAATGAGTTCCCAAAACTTTTTTACTTTTTAAATCTTGTGCAATGCTAAGAGCTTCTTCAGGAGTAGTGTGATAAGTCGATTTTTCAAACATTGGTCTAAAATCATATGCTCCAATGTTAATCATTGATAAATCAATAGGACCATATTTTTTTCCAAGGTCTTTATAAATATTTCCGTATCCAGTATCACATGCAAAAAATATCTTTTTATTTTTATACTCAATCAAAAAATTACCCCATAGTGTTTTGTTAGTATCAGTTAAACTTCTTTTTGACCAATGGACTGCAGGTAATAATGTAATCTTTAAATCATTATTAATTTGTATTTCATCATACCAGTCCATTTCGTTAACATCTTTGTATTTTTTGAAATATTTACCAAGTTTAAGAGGAAGCAAAACTTTTGCATCTTTATAAGGAAATCTTCTAATAGTTGACATATCCTGGTGGTCATAATGATTGTGAGTTAGCAGCAATACATCTGTTTTTGGAATTTCTTTTAATTGAATAGCAGGCTCAACATATCTTTTTGGACCAAATATCAAAGGACCTGCATTTTTTGAAAAAACTGGATCTGTAATAATTGTTGTTTCACCTAATTTAATTAAGAATGTAGCATGCCCTATCCAAGCAATATAATCATCATCTTTAAATTTCTCTAAATTTTCTTTAACAATTTTTTTATCGATAACATGATCTTTTGGAACAGTAATATCAATTTTCTTTTTTTCTTTAATAAATGTTCTATAGGAAAATTTTACATCATTTGATCGAACTGGAGATCCCTCAGGATTCCTAAAAGTTCCATCTGGTAAATGATGATAAGGTCGTTTTTCCATTGCAATCAACTTAATATTAAAAAAAGGAATAATTAATATAAAAAATATTAATTTTTTCATTATTTCTGCTTAAATCTTTCTTTAGCTTAGTTCTTAGTTTTTTTCCATCAGCCATAAGTTATTTCCCGCAAGAAAATATATTTTTCCATTGGTAGGGTGAACTTGTATATCTCTTATTCTACCAATTTTATCTTTGAAAATAATTGTTTCTTCAATCTTAGATAAATTTTGAAAATTTAACTTTCTCATTGATTTATCTTTTAAAGAAGTAATGAGTGCTTCTCCATTCCACTCATTAAATTCTTTTCCTTTATAAATAGTTATTGCGCTTGTTGCTATTGAGGGCACCCAGTATTGGATTGCTTTTGTAAAGCCAGGCTTCCATTTCGGCCCAATTTTCGTACCTGAATAGTTCTTTCCGCCCCATCCTAATATCTTCCATCCATAGTTTTCACCTTTTTTTACTTCACCAAACCAATCACCACCTTTTGCACCATGGTTACTTGCATAAATTTTTTCATCAAAAGAGGAGTAGGTTAGACCTTGAGGATTACGAACACCAATTTGATAAATTTCTGGTAACCAATCTGATTTACCCTCAAACTTAGGGTTATCTTTTGGAATACTACCATCCAAATGAATTCTGATAATACTTCCAGGATGGCTTGTTGGATCTTGAGCAATCATGCCACCGCCTCTTTCACCAGCAGATGCATAAAGATAATTATCTTTTATAGCTAGTCTGGAACCAAAATGATAACCAGATTCTATTGGTGGTTCAGCTTGAAATATATTTTTAAAATCTAAAATTTTTTTATTTAATTTAGCCTTTGCAATTGAGGTACTTGTTTTCCAATCTCCTCGATTTTCAGAATAAGAAATCCACAAGTAATTATTTTGATAAATAATATCCAATAAACCTCCTTGTCTGTTTACAAAATAATTTAAGTTATGTTCAACTTTATAAACTTCTTCAGAAATAATATTTACTATTTTTATTTTCCCAGTTTTTTCTGTGATAATAAGTTCTTCATCATTTATAAAAGATGATCCCCATGGTTCTTCTAATTTTGTTATTTTTTTAAAACTATAATTTTGAGAATAGCCATTAGTTGAAAAAAAAATAAGTATAATTAAAAAACTAAATATTTTCATAAAGAATAAGTAAAAATTTTTTTTCACTCTATGAAAGTTTTGATCTACCACCATCAACTGCAATAATTTGACCTGTTACCCAGGAACTGTCTTCAGTAATTAAAAACTTTGCAAGAGAAGCGGAATCTTTTCCTTCACCCAATCTTTTTAGTGGATGAGCTTTTGCAATACCCTCTGCTATTGTTGTATTTTTAAGCATTGGTTCAGCAATTTTTGATTTTGTTAAACTTGGAGCAATACAATTCACTCTTATGTGTGGGGCAAATTCTGCTGCTAACGATACCGTTAATCCTTCAACGGCAGCTTTAGCTGATGCAATAATTGCATGGTTTGTAAACCCTCTTTGAGCTGCTACTGTTGAAAATAAAACAATAGAGCCCTTGTTTTTTTTTAAACTTTCTTGATATCCTTTAATAACCTCTACTGCTGAATAAAGATTTAATTTCATACATTTATTAAAATCTTGTTCCGTAACCATTCTTAATGGCTTTAAATCAATTGAACCCACGCAGTATGCAATTCCTTTTATCTCAGAAACATCTGCTTTAACTTTTTCAATAAAACCTTCTTCTAAAACATCGGCAACTGTAAATGTGCAACCTAATTTTTCAGCAATAGAACTTACTTCACTTTCATTTCTTGCAATTAAGTGAATATCATTTCCAGAATTTTTTAATTGTTCAGCTAGACTTGAACCAATAGAACCTGTCGCACCAAAGATTAGATATTTTTCTGACATAAATTTTATTATTAGTTATATTTAACTATGAAATTATTTTTTATACTTGGTAACCAGTTATTTCCATTAAAATACTTAGACCGCTTCAAAAAGGATCATGTATTTTTTATTGCGGAAGATAATGGATTATGCACTTATGAAAAACATCATAAGCAAAAAATACTGCTATTCTTATCTTCTATGCGATCATATGCGGATAGTCTCAATAAGAATAGGTTTAAATTAGATTACTTAAAAATAGAAGATAAAGATTTTAAAGATGATTATTTAAAGAAATTAAAAAAAATAATTAGTCAAAAAAAAATTACTGAAATTACAAGCTTTGAGATTGAAGATAAATTTTTTGAAAAGAAAATTTCACAATTCCTTAAAAAAGAAAAAGTTAAATGGAATATGGTTCAAACACCCATGTTTTTAAATTCTAGAGATGAATTTAAAAATTATTTGGGAAAATCTAAAAAACCCTTTATGGCGACATTCTACAAAGAAGTTAGGAGAAAATCTGGAATTCTAATGGGTGCTGATGGAAATCCTATTGGAGGTAAATGGAGTTTTGATGAAGATAATAGAAATAAATTACCTAAAGATATTTCAATACCAAAATTTCCAAAAATTAATGAAACTAGTCATACCAAAAAGCTAAAACCAATTATTGAAAAATTATTTAAAAATCATCCAGGAAGCACAAATAACTTTTGGCTTGCAACAGAATATGAAGACGTTGTTAAACTTTTAAACTTTTTTATAAAAGAAAAATCTAATTTATTTGGTGATTACGAAGATGCTGTAAATCAAAATGATAATATTTTATTTCACAGTGCTTTAAGTCCTTATATTAACATAGGTTTAATAACCCCTGAATTTATTATTCAAAAAATTTTAGATTTTCATAAGAAAAATAAAATAAGAATGAACTCACTTGAAGGATATATCCGTCAGGTAATTGGATGGAGAGAGTTTATGCGAGGAATTTATCAAGGTTATTCTGAAGAAATGGAATCTAGAAATTTCTTTAAACAAAATAGAAAAATGAAAAGTTCTTGGTATGAAGGAACCACAGGCTTACCACCGTTAGATCATGCAATTCAAAATGCAGTTAATCACGGATGGTCTCATCACATAGAAAGATTAATGATTTTATCTAACATAATGAACCTTTGTGAAATTAAGCCCACAATAGTTTATAAATGGTTTATGGAAATGTTTGTAGATTCATCTGACTGGGTAATGGTTCCAAATGTATATGGGATGGGTTTATTCAGCGATGGTGGAATTTTTGCAACCAAACCTTATATCTGTGGATCTGCTTATTTTATGAAAATGATGGATTTTAAAAAAGGGGATTGGTGTAATACGATGGATGGATTGTATTGGAGGTTCATTGATCGAAATAGAAAATTTTTTTTAACAAATCCAAGATTATCAATGATGGTTCGTATCTTTGATAAAATGAAAGAGGAAAGAAAAAAAATGATTTTATCTGAAGCAGATAAATTTATTAAACAAAATACTATTTAGTGAAAAAAGAAAATCTACCTTCAAAAATTTGTCCAGTTTGTAAAAGACCCTTTGTTTGGCGTAAGAAGTGGAAATTAAATTGGGATAAAGTAAAGTATTGTTCTAAGAAGTGTTCTAAGTGATTTATTTATCTCTATTTGCTATATCTTTTTTAGCAGCAACAATTTTACCATTTTCTTCTGAACTCACATTAGCAGGGTTAATTGCAACATCAGATTATGACAATTTATTATTGTTAATTGTTGCAAGTTTTGGAAATGTTTTAGGGTCTGTAGTAAATTGGGCCCTAGGATCTTATTCTAGAAACCTTACTACAAAAAAGTGGTTTCCATTTAAAGAAACACAAATAGAAAGATCATCAAAATGGTTTAGAAAGTTTGGTAAATGGTCATTATTATTTGCCTGGGTTCCTGTTTTAGGTGATCCACTAACTTTAGTTGCAGGCATATTGAGAGTAAAATTTATTGATTTTATTATTTTAGTGGCAATTGGAAAAGTAAGCAGATACCTTATCGTCTTCTATTTGATTGGTTAAGCTATGAATATATTAGTTTTACAACATATAAAAATTGAAGATCCAGGTTACATCAAGGATTTAATGTTGGCTGATGGAGTTAAGTTAACCACCATTGAGCTTGATGAGGGTGAAAAAATTCCAAGTGATTTAAGTAAATTTGATGCTATGTTTTGTATGGGTGGCCCAATGGATACCTATATGGAAAAAGAATATCCTTGGTTAATTAAAGAAAAAAAAGCAATTAAAGAATTTGTTATCAACTTAAAAAAACCTTATTTAGGATTTTGTCTTGGTTGCCAGTTATTAGGCGAAGTTGTGGGTGGTAAAGTGGTTAAATCAAATCTAGCAGAAATTGGTATTATGGACATCAATTTTACAAAAGAGAAAAATGAAGATAAATTATTTTCTAAATTTCCAAATCAGATTAAAAGTTTGCAATGGCACTCTTATGAGGTTCAAGGGATAGAGAATAATAAAGATATAACTTTATTAGCTTCATCTCCTATAACCAAATACCAAATTTTTAAATATCAAAATCATGCTTATGGAATTCAATTTCACATAGAAATTAAAGATACTACTGTCAATGAGTGGGGATGTGTTCCAGAATATAAAAAAGCTCTTGAAGATCAGCTAGGAAATGGTGCTTTAGAAAAATTTGATAATACTGCAAAAGATAATATGTCTGATATGAATAATTATTCTAAAATTCTTTACGAGAATTTTAAAAAGATATCATGAAAAAATTTAAGCTAGGTCCCAAAGTAAAATTTAAAAAAGCAAAGCTTCCAGTAAAAAAAAGATTGGTTGGCGATTATACAATCCTTGAGCCTTTAAACGTTAGGAAACATGCACAAAATCTATATTTAGAATATTCAAAAGATAAAAAGAATATAATTTGGACATACTTACCCTACGGTCCATTTAGAACATATTTAAGTTTTAGAAATTGGCTTAAATCATTTTGTTTAAACAAAGACCCTTTTTTTTTTGCAATTTATTCTAAGAGACATAAGAAATATTGTGGGATGGCGAGTTATTTAAGAATTGAACCCGATCATGGTTCAATTGAAGTTGGGCATATAAATTATTCTCCACTTTTACAAAATTCTGTTGAGGGAACTGAAACAATGTATTTGATGATGAGAAATGCCTTCGATGTTTTAGGTAACAGAAGATATGAGTGGAAATGTAATAATTTAAATTCAGCCTCAAAAAAAGCAGCTTTAAGATTAGGTTTTAGTTTTGAAGGTGTGTTTAGACAGATGTTCATCTTTAAAGGCCGAAGCAGAGACTCAGCCTGGTTTTCAATCTTAGACAAAGAATGGCCTAAATTAAAAAATAGATATTTAAAATATTTAAAAAAGACAAATTTTGATAAAAATTTTAAACAGATAAAGAAAATATGAATAATAAATTTTTTGAATGGGCTGGTGTCATTACGGCTATTTTGTATTCAATGTTTGTAGCACTAAATATTGGAATAGAATTTTTTGGTTTCTGTTTATTATTATTATCAGCAATTTTAATTGGAATTTGGGCCTTCAGGGGAGGTCACAAGGGAATACTTTTATTGCAGTTCTTTTACGCAACGGCAGGTATTATTGGAATGATACGTTGGTTTTAATTTAAATTGTAATTGCTTTTTAAAAAGATAAATCAATCAAATGTCAGAAATTTTTATTCAAACTTTTTTCTTATATTTTATAGTTATAGATCCTTTGGGAAATACTCCGCTATTTTTAAGTATTACTCAAAACATGGATACTAACAAAAAATAAGAATAGCATTAAGTGCATCAATAATAGCTTCAATCATATTGTTATTTTTTGCATTACTTGGAAGTTCATTATTGAGTTATTTAAATATTTCATATCCAGCATTTACAATTGGTGGAGGAATAATTTTACTAATAATTGCAATAGAGATGTTATTTGATAAGCGCCAACAAAGGAAAGGAGAGGATCTAGATCTTAATTCTGATAATGTTAGTGTTTTTCCTTTAGCAACACCTATCATTGCTGGCCCTGCAGCTATTACTTCAGTAATTGTTTCTGTCTCAGATATTGGAACTAATTTAACAAATCAAACTGTAGGAATGTTGTCTTTAGTGTTTGTTTTATTTTTAACTTTTATAATTTTTTTTATAGCTTCAAAATTTTCTAAATTAATAAATAAAAAAATAATTGGTGTAATCTCAAGAGTAGTTGCTATTATTCTTGTTGGATTAAGTGTTCAATATATTTTAGATGGTATTAAAACTTTCTTGGCTTAATTAAAATTAGCAATAATTTTTGGGATATAATTTTTAAAATTAAAAAAACCTTTATTACAATATTGCCAAGAAAACTGATCTAATTTTCTATATAAAAATTTTATATTTTGTAATTGATTATTTTGAATAAAACTCAAATTTTCACTAACGGTTGGATAAAGAGCATAAACCTTTTCAGTAATATTCTTTAAATCATTAATGTTAATAGTTTCGCAATTAATTGATTTTTCTATTAATCTTGTTTTTTGATCCTTTAAAAGATTAGCTTTAAATTTCAATACTTTTTCACTTAATTTAATATTTCTATTTGATTCATTTGAGATTAATAAAATTTTTTTAAATTTATGTTCTTTAAAATCAGAAAATTCAAAAGTCATATTATTTTCAAATATTAATAAAATTTTATCTTCTAAAATTTCAAAATTTAAAAAATCTTTTTTACTAATAGAATAAGTTTTGTCACTGAATATTGGTGAGGCATTTTCATTAAGCTGTATATTTTGAAATCGATTATTAGTAAATTTTTTAATATTCCATTCACTTGCAAGGTAATGTTTTCCTTGTGTTTGAATGCCCGCTACCCATCTCCAGCCAAGAGTATTTGAGGCAGCATCCCCATCATAAAGATGTTGCATAAAAAATTCAGCACCTAGTTGCCAAGGTAATTCTAGAGTAAATATCCAGATACTTGCAAACCACATTCTGGTATGATTATGAAGGTAGTTATTTTCTTTTAGTTCCTTTACCCACTGATTAAAGCATTCTATATTTGTTTTTCCTTCAATCGCATTTAGATAATTTTGGTTGCTTTTAAATTCATTTCTAAGATTATTTAATTCGACTAAATAATCTGACCAAACATTAGGTCTTAATTCTAACCAACCTTTCCAATAAACACGCCACAAAACTTCCTGAATAAATTTTTCATTTTTTGCAAATGAAAATTTTTTAAGGGATTTATCAATAACTTCTAATTCATTTATTACTCCGTGAGTTATGTATGGAGATAAACATGAAATATTAGATCTATCATCAGGGCCAAAATCAAAATTTCTTAATTTAGAATATTCTGAAAGATTATTTTCAACAAAATCATTTAATTTATCAACGGCCTTAGCCCTCGAAGCTTCAAATTTCATACTAAATTATTTTGTTTTTTTTTTCTTTAAACCCAATTTATCACTGTGTCTTAGTCTTAAAATTACAATTGCAGCTGCAATAAGAACTATAGCAACAGCTTCATATACTAATGCAGTTGGATCCATTTCTTTACCTTGCAAAATTATAAATCGAGCAAGAGCAGTGATAGCGATTAAAAGAGGAAGAGTAATGCTAATTGATTGTTGATCCCAAAATACTCTAACCATTGCAAGAACCTCTAAATATAGAAACATTAAAAGCAAATCAGCTAGTGTTACTGATTGATTTAGAAACATATTTTTAATTTCTATACCAACAGCAATCACTGTGCTTATTAAAATAATACACATTAAAATTAGTTGTAAATTTTTTGCTATTTTTTCCATTACTTATCTTTACTAAATGGTAGCCACTTTTCAAACACCGATTTAGATGGTCCATCATAAGGAATAGAGTATGAGCTAGGATTAGGACTAGTTAAAACTTCAATTCCTTTCGAAAACACAAAAATAAATACTACCACAAAAACGATGACCATTATTTTAAAGGGGTCAAAATTTTTTGTTTTAAAAACACTACTAGATTTTTCTTCTGCTTTATGGAAATGTTTGAAGGTCATATAAACAGCAAATATTAAACCAATATGAGCTATATAAAGACCCGCCCAACCAAATGCAAAAGTTGTATAAGAAAAAATATATAAACTAAAAACTGTCGTCCAAATAAAACTTAAAACTAATAATATTTGTAATCTTACAGATCTTGGTAAAGATCTAAGATCATTTTTGCTGTCATCAAACAATATATTTGCAGCATCTACCATCCAGTTTTTTAGCGATTCCATAATATTAAGTTATAATCTTTAAAGATTATAACAAATGTCAAATTGTCCTAAATACTAGTTTAAATTTGCTTTAATAACGCTTTCTAATTGGCTAGAGCTTTGGGCACCTGAAATAAAATCTTTTCCTATCTCAAAAAAAGGAACACCATTAATATTTTTTTCTCTAGCGTCAGATATTTTTGAATTTACAAGTTCAATATTTTTTTCATTAATAAAGTCTTTAAATTCTTTTTCATGAATATTATTTTGTTTAGCAATTTTAATTAAAATATCTAAATTTCCAATATCAAGTCCGTCAATAAAATATGATTGATATATTTTTTCTTTAATTTCATTTCCTAAATTAAATCGTTCACTTAAAATAATAAGTAAATGAGAAAGAACAGTGTTTGGAGTTTTATTTATTTTATCCAAATTAAAATTCATGCCAGACTCTTTTGCTTTTAACCTCATATTTTCATACATGGGAGCAGCATAATCTTTTCCACCAAATTTTATTTCAAGATATTTTTCTCGAGAAATTCCTTCAGTTGGCATGTCAGGATTTAATTGAAAAGGTACATGCTTAATATCAAATTTTATATTAGAAAATTTTTTTAAGGCATTATTTAAGTTTGTATGTCCAATAAAACACCATCCACAAATGGTATCTGCAAAAATGTTTATTTTCATTAATTTAAGAACGAAGTTTTTTTTTGTGATAATTAATAAATCTCTCTACATTTGATTTATTAAATGTTTTGTTTTCCTCAAAAGAAACTTTTTTCATAGAGTAAGCAGAGCTTTTAGTTTGTCTAGATTCTATAATTACATTTCCTTTATAAAGTTTGAGTTTAACTGAGCCATTTACCTTATTCTTTTTAAGATCTACAATTTTTTGAAGTTTAAATCTTTCTTTTGAGTCCCAATAACCATTATAGATAAGTTCAGCATATCTTGGCATTATTTGATCTTTTTTGTGCATAGTTTCTTTATCTAAAGTTACAGACTCGATGGCTCTATGAGCATGAATTAATAATGTTCCACCTGGTGTTTCGTATACTCCTCTAGATTTTATTCCAATAAATCTGTTCTCCACTAAGTCCACTCTTCCAATTCCATTTTTACCCGCAAGCAGATTTAGTTTTTCTAATAATTTTGAAGGTGATAATTTTTTTTCATTAATTCCAATAGGGTCACTGTTTTTAAAATTGATTGTTACAAAGCTTGGTTTGTTAGGTGCCTTTTCAGGTGAAGTCGTTCTTTGGAATATAAATTCAGGAGCAGAATTTTTTGGGTTCTCTAAAATTTTACCCTCGGTTGATGTATGAAATAAATTATCATCAACTGAAAAGGGGGGAGCTCCTTTTTTATCTTTTGGAATGTCTATTCCATGTTTTTTTGCATAATTAATTAAATCAGTTCGAGATTTTAGCTTCCAAATTCTCCACGGAGCAATTATCTTTATTTTAGGTCCAAAATAATGGTATCCCAATTCAAATCTAACCTGGTCATTTCCTTTACCAGTTGCACCATGCGAAACTGCATAAGCATTAAATTTTTTAGCAACTCTTATTTGATCTTTAGCAATTAGTGGTCTCGCTATGGATGTACCTAATAAATAAACACCTTCATAAATTGCATGACCTCTGATCATTGGATACACATAATCTTTCACAAATGTATCTTTTAAATCTTTGATTATAATATTTTTAACTCCGAATTTTTTTGCATTAGTAATAATTTTTTTTCTATCAATTTCTTGACCCACATCAGCGGTGTAACAAATTACTTCTGCATCATAATTTTCTTGGAGCCATTTTAAAATTATAGAGGTATCAAGGCCTCCAGAGTAAGCTAGAACAATTTTCTTTTTTGAATTCATTAAATTAACTACAAGCTTTTTTTGTAGCGTTGTAAGCTTTAGTAAAGCCTAGCAAAGAATAATGGTCGATTGTTTGAGAACCTTGTTGATTGTAACCAGTTATCATAATTCTGGATCCTTTTTTCATTCTGCTGATCATTCTAAATTCAACTTTAGTATCTGCAATCCAAGCAAAACCTTGCTCTTTAATATCAAATTTGAATTTATTTTTCCCTGATTGAGCTGTTACTGTGTTGCTATTAAATATATAGCCTGCAGTTACACTTACTTCATCTATAATTTTTTCATCAGGTCTAAAGGCAATAAATAATTTGGCATCTCTTTTACTATTTGATTTTGGACCTTGTAAAATAGGTGAAGATTGCGCAAAGCAAACTTTGCCTGTAGCCTCTGTTACAACCATTGATTCCCAATCTTTATATTTACCAATTTTTTTTACTTCTTCTGCAGATAGTTGACTGTAAAAACCAATAAAAATTATTGGCAAAATTAGTAAAATTTTCTTAATTATGGACATGGGTTTGGATAAATTGTTTGAACGTTATTAATTTCTTTAATGACATCATCAGATAAATTTATGTTTACACTTTCTATATTTGTTTTCAACTGCTCCATTGTCGTTGCACCAATAATAACAGAGGTAACAAATGGTTGAATTTCTAAAAATTTTAAAGACATTTGAGCTAAATCAAGACCATGTTTGTTAGCTATTTCATAATAAGCATCAACTGCTTTTTCTGTATTAGGTTTTGCATATCTTGTCCAAAAATTAGGATCTCTTTCAATCCTAGAATTTTTTGGCAGTTGATTGTTTCTGTATTTTCCAGACAAGTAGCCGCTAGCTAATGGTGAATATGCTAAAAGTCCTATTTCGTCTCTAATTGATATTTCGGCTAAACCAACTTCATAAGTTCTATTTAATAAACTATATGGATTTTGAATAGACATCATTCTTGGCAAGTCTTTTTCTTTTGAGAGTTCCAGATATTTTGAAACACCCCATGGAGTTTCATTTGATAATCCTATCTCTCTTATTTTTCCAGCATCCACAAATCTTTTAAGGTTCCCAAGCACATCTTCAAATTTATTCCATCCTCCATTTTCTTTATGTTCATACCCAAGGCGACCAAACATATTTGTATTTCTTTCAGGCCAGTGAAGTTGGTAGAGATCAATGTAATCTGTTTGTAATCTTTTTAAGCTATCATTAACAGCTTCGGTCATTTTATCTAAGCCATAGTTATTTCCACCACCTCTTAAATAAGCCCTCATAGGACCAGCAACTTTTGAAGCTAAAATAACCTTGTCTCTTTTTTTGGATTTTTTAAACCAGTTACCAATTATGATTTCTGTATGACCATAAGTTTCTTCTCTTGGTGGCACAGCATACAGTTCTGCTGTATCCCAAAAATTTACTCCTTGATCAAGAGCGTAATCCATTTGTTCAAAACCTTCTTCTTGAGTGTTTTGTTCACCCCAAGTCATGGTACCGAGACAAATTGTACTTACATCAAGATCAGTATTACCTAGTTTTTTATAATTCATTATGCTTTTTGTTCAATTTGGATATTTTAAATCTTTTAAGGCATCTTGAATAATTAGTAAAAGACTATTATATAATACTCATTATGGAATTTGATAAAAACGAAATATTAAATAGAGCTAAAGCAGCTCAACAAACAGCAGTTGTAATGGATGAAGGCTTAAGAGCTTACATGCTAAAAGTTTATAATTACATGGCAACTGGAATTTTATTAACAGGAATAGTTGCACTTCTTACATTTAAAATGTCAGTAGTTACAAATGATGCAGGATCTATTGTTGGTCTAACATCAGTTGGTAATGCAATTTATATGTCTGGACTAAAATGGCTTGTAATGTTGGCGCCTTTAGGAATAGTTTTTTATATGAGTTTTGGAATTAATAAAATGAGTGCTTCAAAAGCACAAACTACTTTTTGGGTTTTTGCAGGATTAATGGGTTTGTCGTTATCGTCAATTTTATTAGTTTACACTGGCATGAGTGTAACAAGAGTTTTCTTTATATGTTCAGCAACTTTCGGAGCAATGAGCATTTATGGCTACACAACTAAAAGAGATTTAACAAAACTTGGCTCATTTTTAATGATGGGTTTAATCGGAATTATTATCGCATCAATTGTTAATATCTTCATGCAATCATCAATGATGTATTTTGTAATATCAATCTTAGGTGTTTTAATTTTTGTGGGCTTAACAGCTTATGACACTCAAAAAATTAAAAATATGTATGCTGTAAGTGATACAGGCGAAGTCATGGGCAAAAAAGCTGTGATGGGTGCTCTTACACTTTACTTAGACTTTATAAACTTATTTATAATGTTGCTAAGATTGTTTGGACAAAGAAGATAATCTTATTTTTGTAGCTTTTTCCAATTAGTATTTTTTAATAATACTTTAAGGTCAAAAGAGTTTTTCAAGATTTTTCCACTGGTATCAGTTATCAAGTATCTAAGATTTTTATTCTTAGGCCTAAAGTTTTTGCAAATTTTATATAAAGCATTCTCTGCAGCATTTCTAAAGACACTAAAGCTCACTTGTTTACTTGAGATACTTAAACCATAATCTTTCCATGATCCTTCAGAGACCATTTTGGCATACAAATCTAAGATAATTTTTAGTTCCTCTTTTTCAAAAAATTGTTTTTCTTCTATTTGTTTGTGAGGATTATTAACAACTAGTTTTAAGTTACTAGGCATCCATTTTGTGTTTATTGATTAATGGTATCTGGAAACCTGTAAAAATAATAGTTATTGGCAACATTCCCCATACTTTAAAGTTTACCCAAAACTCCTCAGTTTGAGTTCTCCAGACGCATTCATTTAATATTGCAAGACCAAAGAAAAAAAACATCCATCTTCTATTTAACAATTCCCATCCCAAATCTGAAAGTGGAATTGATTTACCCATAATTTTTTTTAATACAGGCTCTTTGGTAAAATATTTTCCAAAATATAAAGCTAAAGCAAAAATAATATTTATTATGGTAGGTTTTACGTAAATAAATATAGGATCATTAAAATAAATGGTTAATCCACCAAAAAATGTAATTAATATTCCACTAATTAATGGCATTGGAGGTATTTTTTTTTCAAAAAACCAAACAACGGCTAAAGCAACTAAAGTTGCAACTATAAGTGGAGGAATAGCAACTGATAAATTTTTATCACTATTGTAGTAGTAAAAAAAAAATATAGCTAATGGTCCAAAATCTGTAACAAATTTTAAAAAAGATTTATTCACTAGAAAGATATTAACATATTTGCCACATCACAAAACATTAATCTTTTTAGCATTGATTTTTATTTTTAAATACCCATACTAATTAATATGCCAATTCAAAAAGCTAAATTCTCAATTGGAGATATCGTAAAACATAAACACTTCGAATTTAGAGGTGTGATATATGATGTAGATTTTGAATTTAATAATTCAGAAGAATGGTACCAATCCATTCCTAAAAATGTGAGACCAAGAAAAGATCAGCCTTTTTATCATCTATTAGCTGAAAATGACGAAATAACTTATGAAGCTTATGTTTCAGAACAAAATCTTCTTATGGATGACTCTGATGAGCCAATAAAACATCCTTTAATTGAAGAGATTTTTTCAGGAAAAAAAGGCTCTAGTTATTTTAAAATGTCTAACTAAACCTATCATTTTTCAAACACATTTAGCTCAAATCTAAGCCATATAAATTAATTAAATTAATCTCATATTCTGATCAAGAGTGTTAAACGTTAATTTCAAATCATTGTCTCCCTCTGCATTCTTGATCGGAAATCCTTTTCATACTAAACATCACTAATTAAATATGTTTAAACTATTTCATCCAAACAAGATTTTTCAGATAACCTCTAAAGCTCCTAAATATGTTTTGATTTTATTTGTGATGGTACTTTCAGTTGGATTAACTGAAGCGCTAATTTTGTCACCTGAAGATTATAAGCAAAGTGATGCTGTTAGAATTATGTATGTTCATGTTCCAGCTGCTTGGATTTCTCTGGGTATTTTTTCAAGCATAACTTTTTTATCCATTAGTGGATTTATTTTTAAAAATAAGAATTTTTTTTTAATTGCAAAAAGTTTAGCACCCTCAGGATTTGTTTTTAATATTATTGCATTAGTGACTGGGGCTATCTGGGGAAAGCCTACATGGGGAACATGGTGGGCTTGGGATGCAAGGATAACTTCCATGTTAATACTGGCACTCTTTTATGCAATGTATCTAATTTCGTGGAGGATTTATGAAAGCGAAGAAAAAGTTTTTAAGATCACCACTTTTATTACCGTACTAGGTATAGTTAATGTTCCTATTATTAAATACTCTGTAGATTGGTGGAATACACTGCATCAACCAGCATCAATCAATATTTTATCAAAAAGTTCTATTCATTCATCAATGCTTTTTCCTTTACTAATCATGACTGCGGCATTTGCTCTTTTTTCATTGCTAATTTTCTTAATGAAATATAATACAGAACTGATAAAAATTAAAAATAAAGGCTTAGATAGACTATGATAAATGAATTACTTTTTATGAACGGATACGGAGTTTACGTATTGTCAGCATTCGGTTTTACGCTTTTAAGTTTTTCAGCTCTATATTTGATTACAAAGGTTCAATTTATTAAGGAACAAAATAAATTTGTAGCTAAATTTGGATCCCTAAACTCTGAAAAAGCTAAATCTGCAAAATCACAAAAAATAAATAAAGAAATTTTAGCTAACGCCACAAACAACTAACTTTTGAACCATGTATGGTCGTAAAGTTAAATTAAGATTTTTGTTTGTAGTACTTATTTTAATTACTTTAATATTAACAACATTCCTTGTTTTAAAATCTCTTGAAGAAAACGTAGTATACTTTCAGTCACCATCAGAAATTAAAGCTTTATCAGAATTAGATAAAAAAAGAATTAGAGTTGGCGGAATGGTAAAAAAAGACTCTATTTCAATAAATTCCAGTGAACTTAAGTTTGTAATTACAGATTTTAAAAATGAAATAAATGTAACCTATACTGGAGCAATCCCAAATCTTTTTGAAGAAGGAAAAGGAGTAGTTGCAGAAGGAGTTTTAAATGACAGAAATTTTTTTTCTGCTTCAAAAATTCTAGCAAAACATGATGAAAATTATATGCCCCCTGAAGTAAAAGAAGCGCTTGGAGAAAAGTAAGATGCTATATAGTACTATTGGAAACTATTCATTACTTTTTGGACTTATTTTTGGGTTAGTTCTTTTTTATTTTTCAGCAATAAATTTCAGAAATTCGAAAATATTAGATTCTAAAATTTTATCATTCACATTTTTACAATTTTTTTTAGTTGTGATTAGTTTCTTATGTCTAGTTTTATCATTTGTTGTATCTGATTTCAGTAACGAAACTGTTTTTAATAATTCGCACACAACTAAACCTATTTTTTATAAAATTGCTGGAACTTGGGGGAATCATGAAGGAAGCTTATTATTGTGGCTACTTGTTTTAACATTGTTTATCCTCATTTTTTTAGTGAAGACTAAAAATCAACCTATTAAATATAGAATTTTAACTCTAGTATTTCAGCAGATCATAATTGTAGGTTTTTTTGTTTTTTTGATAAAAACATCAAATCCATTTAATCATATTTATCCAGTGCCAACAGAAGGATTGGGTCTTAATCCAATACTGCAAGATCCAGCTCTAGTTATTCATCCACCTATTTTATATTTAGGATATGTTGGATCATCTATAATCTTTTCCTCAGCTTTGGCTGCTACAAGTTTAAATTTAGTATCTAAAGAATGGGCGTCTCACATAAAGAAATGGGTGTTAAGTTCATGGGTTTTTTTAACACTAGGAATTTTATTAGGATCTATTTGGGCATATTATGAGCTAGGTTGGGGTGGCTTTTGGTTTTGGGATCCAGTTGAGAATGTTTCTCTAATGCCATGGTTAGCATTAACAACACTTTTGCACTGTATTTTGGTTTTAGAAAAAAAATCAATCTTAACTTCTTGGGTAATAATTTTATCAATATCAACATTTGCTCTTAGTATGAGTGGTACATTTTTGGTTCGATCTGGAATTCTAAATTCTGTGCATACTTTTGCAAATGATCCAGAAAGAGGTTTGTTTATTTTAATTTTTTTATTTTCTTTAATTTTTCTTTCATTATTTATTTTTTTCTTTTTTCATAATCCTGGCAAAAATAATCCGAGCAGTTTTTCTTTGTTAAGTAAAGAGACAGCAATAATAATTAATAATTGGTTTATGATGTATTTCTTATCTGTTGTTTTAATTGGTACTATTTATCCAATTTTTCTTGATGTTTTGTCATCCCAAAAAATATCTGTAGGACCTCCTTTTTATCATAGACTGATTATACCTTTTTTAATTCCCTTTTTATTGATTATGGCGATTGGACCAAAGTTGAAATGGATTAAATCAAACCTAGAAGATAAAATTTACTTAATTGCACTGCTAGTAATTTCAATTTTATTATCAATTTTAATTGTTAAAAATTTTAGCTCTAACTTTTTGATAAATACGATTTTAATTTCGAGTGCTTTTTATCTATTTTTTATTACTTTGAAAG
>JAOHEU010000008.1 GCA_028097645.1 Candidatus Pelagibacter sp.
AGATTGATAGTTTTTGGAAATCAGAACATAATTTAGGAGCAATATTTGCAGTTACACTAATAGTTCCAACCCCACCTCTTTTATTAAATTCAAATGCATTATCATCATTACCGGTTAATTGAATGAATTCTTTTCCCATTTTAGAAAGTTGTTGATCAACTCTATCTAGATCACCTGTTGCATCTTTAACACCAACAATATTTTTTAATTCAAATAATCTTGCCATTGTGTCAACCGACATATCAATTACAGATCTCCCAGGTATATTGTAAATAATAATCGGAATTCCACATTTATCATTAATTGCTTTATAATGTTGATATAGACCTTCTTGAGTTGGTTTATTGTAATATGGTGTAACGATTAAAGCACCGTTCGCACCAGCTTTTTCCGCATGTGTAGTTAATGATATTGCTTCTTCTGTTGAATTAGATCCAGTACCAGCAATCACAGGTATACGACCATTGCTTTCTTTTATACATAAATCAATAACTCTTTGATGTTCTTGATGACTAAGTGTTGGGGACTCTCCAGTAGTTCCGGCAGGAACTAAACCACTAGTACCATTATCCATATGAAAATGAATTAATTTTATATAAGCTTCTTCATCTAGACCATTATTTTTAAACGGCGTGATTAAAGCAACATTTGATCCTTTGAACATAAATACTTATAACATAGTTTGTAGATTCATATACTAAAACATTATGGTTAAAAAATTATTATTTATTGGCTTGTTGATACCAATCTTAATAAATTTTAATTATGTTTCAGCTGAAACATCATTAATAGTTCCTATTCAAAAACCTTCTCTTACTGAAAAAGAAATAAAGAAAAAAATATCTAAAAACATTTTAAAACCAATAAAGAAACCAGAAAAAACTCAAAATATTGAAATTAAAGAAAAAAAAATTACAGAAACTAAAGAGATAAAAAAGGATAAAAAATTATCTTTTAAAATTCCAAAAAAGAAACCATCTATAGCTGGATCAACAAAATCCAGAAGTATTAAAATCTCAAAATATTATAGTAAAAAAGATTTTAATATTGCAAGAAAAGCAATATCTGAAATGCAAAAAGGTAGATGGAAATCATCACTAAAAATTGCAAAAAAAGCTAGAGATAAATCAATATATAATTTTATTCAGTGGAGATATTTATCAACCCCAGGTAACCAAGCTTCTTTTTTTGACTACAAGGTCTTTATAGAGAGAAACAGTGATTATCCAAGAATGGATAAATTAAGATCTCTAGCAGAACATAAGCTATCTACATCACAAATATCTCCAAAAAAAATAATTAATTGGTTTGATCAAAATGAGCCTATTACTGGTTATGGAAAAATGATACTTGGTGAAAGTTATATTCTAACTGGAAACAAATCCAAAGGAACAAATCTAATTAAAGAAGGATGGATTATGGCAAAATTATCCAAGAATGAAGTAAAATTTTTTAGAAAAAAATTCAAAAAATATCTTAATGCTGAAGATTATATCAAAAGAGCTGATTATCTTGCATGGAATGGCAAATACTGGGATCTTAAAAGGATAACACCCTTCCTACCTAAAGATTATGAACTTTTATATACCGCAAGACAGGTATTAATAAGCAAAGGTTATGGAGTTGACCAAGCAATTAAAAATGTACCAGAAAAATTTAAAAATAATGCGGGATTAAATTATGATAGATTAAAATGGAGAAGGAAAAAAGGCCGAGTAGATTCTTCAGCAGAAATTTTACTAAAAATTAGAAATGACAAAGATTATCTTATTATGCCTGAAAAATGGTGGAAAGAACGTGAAATAATTTCAAGAGCACTAATTTATAAAAAAAAATACGAGTTTGCTTATAAAATTTCAAGCAACCATGGAATGACTGAAGGATCAGATTTTGCAGCTGCTGAGTGGTTGAGTGGCTGGATTGCATTAAGCTTTTTAAATGATCCACTGTTAGCTAAAGATCATTTTAAAAATTTTTATAACAATGTTAGTTACCCTATTAGCACATCTAGGGGTGCATATTGGCTTGCTAGGGCTTTTGAGAAATTAAATGATAGAGAGCAATCTAATAAATGGTATCAAGAAGCAGCAAAATATCTCACTACATATTACGGACAATTAGCTTTTTTAAAATTAAATCCAAATAAAAAATTTGAATTAGAAAAAGATATAATAGTTGATAATAAATATCGATTTATTTTTTTTAATAAAGAATTAGTCAAATTGACATATCTTTTACACGAATTAAAAAAAGATAAATATACTAAGTTCATTCTAAGACACCTTGCAAACGACGATGTAAAAAAAGGTAGTGAGATATTAGCTGCTGAACTTGCGACTGATATAGAGAGGTATGATTTTGCTATACAAGTTTCAAAAATTGCATCCTACCAAAAAAGATTTCACAATAAATTTAACTATCCAATAATAAGCACTCCTAAAAAAATTAATGGTCGAAAAATTCCTGAAAGTGCTTTTATTCTATCTATTATTAGACAAGAAAGTGAATTTGATTTGAGCGCTAATAGTCATGCAGGAGCTAAGGGTTTGATGCAGCTAATGCCCTACACTGCTAAACTAGTTTCAAAACAAGCAAAACTTCCTTATTCAAAATCAAGACTAACTACTGATCCTGAGTACAATATTAACCTAGGGTCCCATTATATTGCAGGCCTAATTTTACAATATGATGGCGCCTACCCCTTTGCTGTAGCAGCTTATAACGCGGGACCAAATAGAGTTAAATACTGGAAAAAAATAAATAAGAACCCTCAAAAAAAACAAATTAATTATGTTGATTGGGTGGAATTAATAAAATTTAGAGAAACTAGGAATTATGTTCAACGTGTTCTAGAAAATTATAATGTCTATCGTTACATCCTAGAAAAAAAACCAATCCAAATGAATGATTTTTTTAAAGATCAACCATTATTTTAAATTTCTAAGTTATTGATTTAATATTTTGAGGTTATTTTTATTTATTTAATAATTCAAAATATTTAGCAAATAAAATTACATGTTTTATATTGCTAATTCAAAATATAAATAATAATTCTAATTTTTTATTCAAAATTTATTATATAATATCAGATATAGGAATACGTCTTGTTTTTCTTAAAAAAGAATATAATTGTAATTAATCATATGACAGAATGTGAAAATTTTTTTGTTGGTATAACATTATTACAAATTAAAATAATCTTAAAAATTATTCAAAAAAAAAAGTTAAAAAAAAATAATTGTATTCTTTTATATTACAGTACAGAGTCAACAAAATCAGAAAGATATTATTTAAGAAAGATTAAACCGTATTGCAAAAAAATAATTTTAATGAGGAATAAAATTCCTTTTCCATTTTATTTTTTTGAAATAAAAAAAAAATTTAAAAACTACTTAATTAAAAATGCATATATTTCAAATATAAATGGAATTTATGATCAATATTTAATGTCAGTCACCAAGCCTAATAGAATTTTTACTTTTGACGATGGAGCGGGCAATTTATACAAAAATACAAAATATAATATTGGAGAAGATTTTAATTATTTAAGAAAAGTCATATATTATTTGCTAGGTAATAGATATTCCACTAATAGATTTATCAGAGAACGAGTAAATCACTTTACAATATTCAAAAATTATAAAAATTATTCATCTAAAAAAATAATTAAATTAAACCTTTTTAGAATGAAAGAAATAACAAGTTTAAAAAAAATGAAAGAATGCAATATAATCCTAGGAACTGTTATAAATGAATATTTTTTACATATTAAAAATAAATTTTTAATAAAAGATAAAGTAAAAAAATTTATTAAAAATAGTGGTAAAAGTTTTTTTTACATAAAGCATCCAAGAGGACAAAATATCGATAACCTTTATTTTGATAAATTAAAGATTATTAATTCAAAAAAAATTGCTGAAGATTTTATTATTGAGGAATTATTGACAAAATATAAAATTATAAATTTATATGGCTTTCCTGTAAGTACTGCTCAAATTAATTTAGAAGGCTTTAAAAATGTAAATAATTTTATATTGCATACAGATAATTTACCTCAACGAGCTTTAGATGGGATGAAAACACTAAAGAAATATAAAACTATAAAAATTTAACTTTATTTGCCGATTATTTGTGTTCTTTTGGTGTAGTTTTTAACTACAATTTTTCTTCCATTAACATCAGCTATATCATCGTGGGTTTTTCTCGGAAGATAACACTTTCTACATACAGGACTTTTGAGATAACCATTCAATTCGGTATGCATTTTTCTTACTGCATTTAATTTTTCTCCGTGCCATACGTCATAAACACTCTGATTATTTAAATTTCCGACAACTTCTTTATTCTCTTCATCATTTGAACATTTCATAACCAATCCATCTGCTCCAACAGTTAATCTTTGATATTGTTGAGGGCACGCAAAATCTTCATCCAAATATTCTATCTCACTATCATTCCATAAATAATCAATTAAAGGATTGAATGCAACTTGATCAACCAATGGAGCAAATGTATTATAATATTCATTTGGGTTTTTAGCAATTGCTGGCCATATTCCTTGAACTTTAATTACTGGTTTTTTTAAATTATTTTCATCTTTGAATTTTTTTATATTTTTAATTTTTTCTAAAAGGTCATCGTACTTTAATGGTTTTCTAATTTCATTATAAGTTTCACCAGTGCCATCTATTGATATTGTAATCCAATCAATACCGGCTTCGACAATTTTTTCAAAAAATGGAAGATTTAACTTAAAGCCATGGGTTAAAGTTGAAATTTCTTTAATGCCTTTTTCTTTGGCGTATCTGATACACTCAACAAAATTTTTATTTAAAGTTGACTCACCTCTTAAGCTCAATCTTAATGCAGGAGTTTTGCCACCTACTTCATCAATAATTTTTTTAAAAAGTTCAAAATCCATTCTTTTTACATTGACACTTTCTTTAAACTGTTTGGAAATTGTATAACACATTGGACATTTAAGATTACAAATTGAGGACAATTCTAAATCAATCAGTAAAGGATAATCTGAAATGATCTGATGTTTCGCATTTTCAATCCAATCTTTTCTATATTTTTTAAACCCCTCATCCCAACCAGAAGATAATTTTTTTGTAAAATTATAGTCTCTTTCATCGGTATCCATTGAATAGTTACCTTTATTAATTGGAATTTCTTTATTATTTTTCATAAAAATAATTTAATTAGAGTATTGATTCCATCATATTGTTTAAATTTGTTAAATCAAACTTAAATTAATTAAATGAATTTTTACATTGTGTATATGATACTTTTTCTCAAAATATTTAGTAACATAAGGTCGCTATTAAAAATTTTTATCAAAAACATATGGCTTTCTTAATCCAAAAATAGTTTTTATTTCTTATTAATTCAAAAATTGTATAAATAATTAGTCAACATTGAATGATTTATTTAATAATAATTAGATAAATCTAAAATAGATAATACTTGAGAAATACCATTTAACATAATCCAGGGTTTTAATGTTGGTATAGATTTATATTTTTTTAAGAAAGATTTTTATTTTATAAGTAAAATGATATAGAAAACAGCTGATTTTATGAAAAATAAAAAAAAATTATTAATATGCGGTGGTACTGGATTTATTGGAAAGAATCTAATTGATCATTTTTCAAAAAAAAAAGAATTTGATGTTTATGCAACTTATAATATTCAAAAAAAATTTAAAAATAAAAACGTAACATGGAAAAAAATTGATTTAAGAATAAAATCCGAAGTTGACAAAGTTATTAAAAATAAAGATATAGTAATCCAGGCAGCAGCAACAACATCTGGCTCAAAAGATATTGTAAACACACCCGAATTACACGTTACAGATAATGCAATTATGAATTCTATAATAATAAGAGCTTGTCATAATTTTAAGGTTAAACATTTTTTGTTTTTTAGCTGTACAGTGATGTATCCGCACAGCAAAAAATACTTAAATGAAAAATCAATAGAAAATAAGAATATTAGTAAAGGTAAATATTTTGGTGTGGGTAATACAAAACTATATATTGAAAAAGTTTGTGAATTCTTTTCACAAATTAGTCATACAAAATTCACATGTATACGTCATTCAAATATATATGGACCAAATGATAAATTTGACCTTGATAAGGGTCATTTTTTTGCAGCAAACTTACTGAAAATCTTAAAGAATACAAATAAAAGAATTTCTATTTGGGGAAAAGGAAATGAGATGAGAGATATGCTTTATGTTGATGATTTAATGAATTTTATTGATAAAGCATTAACAAACCAAAAAAAAAAATTTGGTTTATATAATTGCACCTATGGTAAATCTTTTAAAATTATAGATATTATTAAAGCAATGATTAAAATTAGTAAAAAAAATATTCTTATAACACATGATTTAAAGCAGCCTACAATACCAATAAATATTTTGGTCAATTCATCCAAAGCTAGAGATGAATTAAAATGGAAGCCTAAAGTGAATTTAGAAGTAGGAATAAAAAGGACTATAGAATGGATGAAAAAAAATTATTAAATTATTATAAAAATAAAAAAATCCTGGTTACTGGTGGCACAGGATTAATAGGAGTTCCTCTAGTCAAAAAACTAGTAAGATTAGGTGCAAAGGTTTCAGTAGTTTCTTTAGATAAAAAACCCAAAATAAAAGAAAAATTCAAATTTTTTAAATCTGATTTAAGAGAATTCAAAAATTGTATGAAACTATGTAAAGATAAAGATATTGTTTTTCATTTAGCCGGAGTAAAAGGTTCGCCATTAATGACATCACAAAAGCCTGCCAGTTTTTTAGTACCAACTATTACTTTTACCTTCAACATGATGGAAGCTGCAAGAAGATGTAATGTAAAGAGGTTTCTTCTAACAAGTTCAATAGGGGTTTATTCTCCTTCTAAAGTATTTAAAGAGGATACTGTTTGGAAAACATTTCCATCTATAAATGATAGATTTGCTGGATGGGCTAAAAGATTATGTGAACTTCAAGCAGAAGCCTATAGGATTCAATATAATTGGGATTGTATATCAATTATAAGACCTGCAAATGTCTATGGACCATATGATAATTTTGATACTAATAATGCAATGGTGATTCCAAGTTTGATAAAAAAAATTCTTAACTCAAAAAAAAAATTGGATGTTTGGGGTGATGGTTCTCCTATTAGAGATTTTATCTTTTCAGAGGACGTTGCAGATGGAATGATATTAGCTTTATACAAAAAGATTAATTATCCTATTAATATTGGATCAGGAAAAGGCACAACTATAAAATCTCTTGTAGAAACAATAGTTAAAGTTTCAGATAAAAAATTATTAAAGATTAATTGGCAAAAAAATAAACCTAGTGGAGATACTAAAAGATTAATGGATATAAAAAAAGCTTCAAAAATTGGGTTTAAACCTACAACAGATTTAAGTGATGGTATTAGAAAAACAATTCAATGGTATCTGAAAAACCAATCTAAAGATAATAGATATAATTCATTTACAGAGAAAATTTAATTAGTAGAAATTTACATAAAATGGCGGAAGAGGAGGGATTCGAACCCTCGGTACAAGTTTCCTCGCACGGTCATTTAGCAAACGACTGGTTTCAGCCTCTCACCCACTCTTCCATATGACATATTGTATTAAGCGATTGTATTGAAAATTCAATACTAATAAAGTAATTATTCGATAATTATGAAAAATAAGTATTCAATATTTTCGTTAATAAAAAATGCACTCTCATATCATGAGAATTGGCAACAAGCATGGAAGGATCCTACACCAAAAAAAGAATATGATGCAGTTATAGTTGGTGGTGGTGGTCATGGTTTAGCAACTGCTTATTATTTAGCAAAAAAACATAATATGAAAAATATTGCTGTTGTTGAAAAAGGATGGATTGGCGGAGGGAATACAGGAAGAAACACCACAATAATTAGATCAAATTATTTGTGGGACGCAAGTGCGGGACTTTATGATCATGCATTAAAAATTTGGGAGGGTTTATCTCAAGAGCTTAACTATAATGTGATGTTTAGCCAAAGAGGAGTTATGAATCTAGCTCATAACCTTCAAGATGTTAGAGATTTAAAAAGAAGAACACATGCTAATAGATTAAATGGTATTGATGCCGTGTATTTAAGTACCGAAGAGGTTAAGAAATTTTGTCCTATCATTAATACATCGCCAGATATTAGATATCCTGTTCTAGGGGGAACATTACAACGAAGAGCTGGTACCGCTAGACATGATGCTGTTGCCTGGGGTTACGCTAGAGGAGCAGATGAAATGGGCGTAGATATAATTCAAAATTGTGAAGTTAAAGGAATAAAAAGAAATGGTGATAGTGTTGAGGGCATTGAAACAACAAAAGGTTTTATAAAAACAAAAAAAATTGGTGTTGTAGCTGCTGGTCATTCAAGTGTTATAGCAAACATGGCTGGTATAAGATTGCCATTAGAAAGTAAACCTTTACAAGCTTTAGTTTCGGAGCCTGTAAAACCAATAATTGATACTGTAGTAATGTCTAATGCTGTTCATGCATATGTTAGTCAATCAGATAAGGGTGAATTAGTAATTGGTGCAGGAACAGATGATTATATTTCTTATTCTCAAAAAGGAAGTCATCAAATAGTCGAAGGTACCTTAAATGCTATTTTAGAACTCTACCCTATTTTTAGTAGAATGAGAATGTTGAGACAATGGGGAGGAATTGTAGATATTTGTCCAGATGCTAGTCCAATTTTAAGCAAGACTACTGTTAAAGGGTTATATTTTAATTGTGGTTGGGGAACTGGTGGATTTAAAGCAACACCAGGATCAGGAGATTTATTCGCGCATACTATTGCTAACGATGAACCTCATAAATTAAATGCTGCATTCAATTTAAATAGATTTGTAAGTGGTGATCTTGTTGATGAGCATGGTGCTGCTGCGGTTGCTCATTAATGTTTATCATAAATTGTCCATACTGTGGTGAAAGAGATCAACAGGAATTTAAAGCTGGGGGTGAGGCCCACATAGAAAGACCAAAACAACCAACCGAATTAAGCGATGATGAGTGGGCAGAGTATCTTTTCATGAGGAAAAATATTAAAGGAGTTCAATTTGAAAGATGGAATCACGCACATGGTTGTAGAAAATGGTTTAATATGGTGAGAGACACATCAAACGATGAAATAAAATTAATTTATAAAATGGGTGAAAAACCTCCTTCAGAATAATATGCTAACAAATTTAAGAGTTCAATCGAGTGAATTTATAGATGAAACTATTAGAGTTTCTTTTAAATTTAATGGAAAAACTTACTATGGATTCAAAGGAGACACATTAGCTTCTGCTCTGCTCGCTAATGATATTCATTTAGTTGGTAGAAGTTTTAAATATCATAGACCAAGAGGCATAATGACTGCTGGTTCTGAAGAGCCAAACGCAATCGTTCAGGTAAATGATAAAACTAATAGAACAGAACCAAATGTAAGAGCTACAGAATTAGAGATTTATGAAGGACTAGAAGCATCTAGCCAAAATTGTTGGCCGAGTGTAAATTTTGATATTGGAGGAATAAATAATGCAATTTCTGCATTTTTACCTGCTGGTTTTTATTACAAAACTTTTATGTGGCCAGCAAGCTTTTGGGAGAAATATGAATTTTTTATTAGGCACTCTGCAGGTTTAGGTAAATCCCCAACTGATAAAGACCCAGATATTTACGATCACAGATATGTTCATTATGATGTGTTAGTAGTTGGAGCTGGGATATCTGGAATTTTAGCAGCAAAAAATGCTGCAAAAAATAATTTTAAAACTTTATTGGTTGATGAAAAAAATGAATTAGGTGGCTCTACTATTTATCAAAATGGAGAATTTAATAAAATTGAAAATCGAAGTTCTTCAGATTGGATTAAAAAAGAAATTGATGAATTGAATAATATTAAAAATCTAGAAGTTAAAACTAGAACAAGTGTTGCTGCATATCATGGATATAACTATTTATTAGCGAGAGAAAATTTAACTGATCATTTAGAAAAAAATGACAAACAAGGTAAAATTAGACAAAGACTATTAAAGATCAGAGCTAAAAAAGTTATTCTTGCAACAGGAGCATTGGAAAGACCACTTATCTTTAATAATAATGACAGACCTGGGATTATGCTTTCTTCTGCTATAAAAAAATATGCTAATTTTTATGGAGTAGTTTCGGGTAAAAAAAATGTTTTTTTTACCAATAATGATAGTGCTTATGAAAGTGCGTTATGTTTATATAATAAAGGCATTAAAGTTGAGGCTATTATAGATATCAGAGAAAAATCAGACTCAATTATTGTAAAAGCAGTTGAGAATGTAGGTATAAAAATTCATTGGTCTCACACAATTGTAGATACAAAAGGCTATAAAAGATTAAATTCTATATCAGCAATGAAACTATCTAATGACGGTTTGTCTGTAACTGGAAATAAAATAGATATTTCTTGTGATTGCTTGGGTGTAGCTGGAGGTTGGACCCCTGCTGTTCATTTATTTACTCAATCAGGTGGAAAACTAAAATTTGACGAAAACAATAAAGTTTTTTTACCAAATAAATATCCATCTGATCAATTAAGTGTTGGATCTTGTAATGGGGATTTTAATTTAAATGAAATTATCAATAATTTATCAACTAATTTAAAAGAATTTTTAAAAATTGATAAAACAGATTTTGATAATTTATCTATAGAAAGTGAAGGGGAAAATTCAAAAAGGAATATTTGGTTATTACCATCAGATAAACCAATAGGAAAAACAAAACCATTTGTAGATTACCAAAACGATGCAACTGCAAAAGATATTAAACTAGCTCTAAGAGAGGGCTTTAGATCAATAGAGCATGTAAAAAGATACACAACAACAGGTATGGGAACTGATCAAGGAAAACTAGGGAATATGCATGCATTAGGGATTATTGCAGACACAGCTGGTGTTAAAATGGGAGAACTTGGAACTACAACATTTAGACCACCTTATACACCACTAACCTTTGGAACTATTGTTGGACGTAATGTTGGAGAATATTTTGATATATTTAGAAGAACGCCTATGAATGATTGGCATAAGGATAATAATGCTAAATTTGAAAATGTGGGTCAATGGAAGAGAGCTTGGTACTATCCTGTTGATGGTGAAAGTATGCATGAAGCTGTTCAAAGGGAAAGTATAGCTGCAAGGGAAAGTGCCGGAATATTAGATGCATCCACTTTAGGTAAAATTGATATTCAAGGAAGTGATGCTTCAGAATTTTTAAATAGAGTTTATACAAATGCTTGGTCAAAACTTGGTATAGGTAAATGTAGATACGGTTTAATGCTTAATGAAGACGGTATGGTTTATGACGATGGTGTCACTACAAGACTTGGAGAAAATCATTATTTAATGACAACAACAACTGGTGGTGCCGCTAATGTTTTAGGTAAACTTGAAGATTATCTACAAACTGAATGGCCTGAACTCGATGTTTATTTAACTTCTGTCACTGATCATTACGCTACAGCAAGTATTTGTGGTCCAAACAGTAAGAAAATATTAAATAAAATTATTCCGGATCTAGATTTATCTGAAGAAAGTTTTCCTCATATGTCGTTTAAGAATGCTCAAATTGGAAATATCAAATGTAGAATAATGAGAATTAGTTTTACCGGGGAACATAGTTACGAAATCAATGTTCAAGCAAATTATGGAGGAGCTCTTTGGGAAAAATGCATGGAAGCTGGAAAAGAATTTAATATCACTCCATATGGAACAGAAACTATGCACTTATTAAGAGCTGAAAAAGGATTTATTATTGTAGGTCAGGATACTGATGGAACTATGACTCCTATTGATCTTCAAATGGATTGGATAGTAAGTAAAAAGAAATACGATTTCATTGGTAAGAGATCACTTTACAGATCAGATACTATGAAGGAGGAAAGAAAACAATTGGTGGGACTTTTAACTGATGACCCAAGTATAGTTTTAGAAGAAGGAGCTCAAATAGTTTCTGAACTTAATCAATCGCCAGTTAACATGCTTGGACACGTAACTTCAAGCTACTATAGCCCAAATTTAAAAAAATCTATTGCTCTTGCAGTTGTTAGAAGTGGAAAAAATATGATGGGTAAAAAATTATTTATACCCATGGAAGATAAAACAATTAATGTAACAGTTGCTAATCCAATTTTTTTTGACGCAGAAAATAAGAGGTTGAATGCTTAACTACAATTCACCTATCAACAATCATATAGAATATAACGATATATCCGTTAAAGAAGTTTCCCCTATAATGAAACTTAACCTTAGAGGAAAAAAAAGAGAATTCTTTACAACAGTAGGTAAGCAATTGGATATGATTTTACCTACAGAAGCAAATACATCTTCATCGAGCTCTAAACTTACCTCTATATGGTTAAGTCCAGATGAATGGATGATTGTATCTAACGAAAAAACTGAAAAAGATACAAATAATTACGATCTTGAAGAAAATTTATATAATAGTATTTCAAAAACTAATTTAGGTGCAGTGGTTGATGTTTCTGATCAATATGTGATGTTGGAATTAGAAGGATCAAAGGTGTATGAGTTGTTTTCTTCAGGTAGTCCGTTCAATTTTAATGAATTTAAAGAAAAAAAAGGATCCTCAACACAAACATTGTTGAATGGAATTGATGTTATAATTTTGAATAAAGGCTTAAATTCAGTAAATTTATTAGTTAGACGATCATTTTCAGAACATTTGTATTCTTGGATAAATGATAGTGCGTCAAGGTTATAAGGTTATTCTTCTTAAAATTTAAGTACAAGTAGTTATGAAAAAACTTATCTTGCTTGCACTTATGGTGCTTTTACCCTTCTCAGTTAACGCAGACTCAAAACTAGATCAAATATTGGCATCTGGTGAATTAAAAGTTGGAACTACAGGAGATTGGGATCCAATGACAATGAAAGACCCAGCTACCAATAAGTACAAAGGTTTTGATATTGATGTGATGAATGAATTAGCTAAAGATATGGGTGTAAAAGTCACTTTTGTTCCTACTGAGTGGAAAACTATAGTTTCAGGAATTACTTCGGGTAGATATGATATTTCAACAAGTGTAACTAAGACTGCTAAAAGAGCTGAAGTAGCTGGATTTACTTCTACCTACTACAAATATGGTACCGTGCCACTTGTGCTTAAAAAGAATTTAAGCAAATTTTCAACTTGGGATTCTCTAAATAAAAAAGGTGTTAAAATAGCAACTACATTAGGTACTTCTCAAGAACAAAAAGCTAAAGAGTTTTTTCCAAATTCTACATTGAAGTCTGTTGAAGCTCCAGCTAGAGACTTTCAAGAAGTTTTAGCAGGAAGAGCTGATGGAAATATTACTAGCTCAACGGAAGCTAATAAACTTGTGATCAAATATCCTCAATTAGCGATTGTTCAAGATGGAGAAAAAAATCCTGCTTTTCTAGCTATGATGGTTCCAAAATCAGATACAGTTTGGAATGAATATGTAAGCAACTGGATAGAAAAGAAAAAAAACTCTGGTTTCTTTGAAAAGTTATTATCAAAATATAATCTTAAAAGTTTATAATCAGTTAGATATTAACAATTAATTCTCTATAATTTTAAGAGTGAAAAATATATTTTTTTTACTTTTATTATTTTTGCTCACTTCTTGCACAGATCAGGAATTGGGTTGGTTTATTATTTCTCCAAATAATGTTGAGGGATTAACTAATTTAAAATTCTTATTAAGTGGATTAACTACAACTATCTTTATCTCAGTGGTATCAATCATTATTTCAATGATTTTGGGTTTTATTGTTGCAGTACCCTCTTTAGCAAAAAATAAATTTTTAACTTATATTAATATAGGTTATGTGGAGATAGTAAGAGCTGTACCATTATTGGTTTTAATTTTATGGATTTATTATGGGCTTCCAATAATGACAGGTATAAGCTTTAGTCCCTTTGTTTCTGGAATAATTGCTCTTTCAATAAGTGAAAGCGCTTTTCAAGCTGAAATTTTTAGAGCAGGAATAAATTCCATTAAAAAAGCTCAATGGGAAGCTGGAAGTTCCTTAGGCTTAACTTTTTTTAAAAGATTAAGATTTGTCATATTGCCTCAAGCGATTAAGAATATTTTACCTGCTATAGGCAATCAATTTGTTTATGTGTTAAAGATGTCTTCATTAGTTTCAATAATAGGTATTGGTGATTTAACTAGAAAAGCAAATGAATTGGTGGTCTCTACTTATAGACCTTTAGAAATTTATACTTTCTTAATATTAGAGTATTTAGTTCTGATATTAATTGTTTCATATTTTGTAAGAAGATTAGAAAAAAAATTAAAGCAAGACACTAACAACTAAAAAAAATTATTACGCATAACGAAAATTCCTTAGATTTAGAAATAAATGTTGAGAGAAACTATAATCATTATGTTTACAAAATTATGGTTCCTGTATTTTTAATATTATGTGTTGCTTGGTTTGTGCTATGGATACCAACAAAATATTTTGAAGCAAGACTTGCAACTTCAATGGTCGCTCTTTTATCTTTAATTGCATATAATTTTGTTTTTGCAAATGATATTCCAAAATTAGAGTATCTTACAGCTTTGGATAAATTCATTTTACTATCATATATATTTTGCTGTATCCCAACTTTTATGAGTATTTGGTTCAGCAGACTTTATAAAATAAAACAAGCTAAAATAGCAAAAGTTAACAGTAAAATTAGAATATATGGTGGATTTGTTTACTTAATCCTAACTATGCAAATATTTTATATATAAAAATATGAATTTAAAAAATACATTCAAAAAATTTGTCTTATTAGATCTATTTTTATTAATATTAGGAATTTCTTCAATTTTTTTTGAAAATGAAACAATTATAAGTTTTAATGAAAGTGTTAGTCCAATGAGTGACATGTTTGGACTAATAATTTTATTTTATTTTATTACATTTTTGGTTTGTTTATTTTGCTTATATAAATTTAAAAAAATTGGTAAACAATTATACGCATTCTTATTTGTACTTGGAGTTATTTTGTCACTTTTAATGGGTGACTCAGCTCAAGGACCGATTTCATATGTTGTTGATGGATTAGGATGGGCAAATGCGGGAGCAATACTTGTTTTACTTTATTTTAGCCCAATTAAGAAAGAGTTTTAATTAAATAAATCATAGAACAATCCTAAATTTTTAGATAAGAATTTATATGCAAATTTTAGGATATATTTTAATAGGACTTGGTGTATTAGACTTTCTTTTAGGAAACTTTGGTGGAATGAATCTTACAGGATTTATGGGACCCTTATCATCTTTTTCACCAATTATTTTAATAGTTGTTGGTGGTTTATTAACCAGAGTTGGTAACAAATAATACTTCGTTTTATTTTTTTTGTGATTTTCTAAAATCCCAAGGAAATTCAAACTCAGTTTGCCATAAACCAAGTTTATTAGTTTTTGCATACTCTTCATCTTCGACAAATTTTTTCGAGTATTTTCTGTAAGCAAATGCAAACCCACTTCTAACTAAATATTTAGATAAACTTTCATCATTAACAAAACATTCTGCTAAAACTCTATTATATTGATCAGGCTTATCTTCGTTAACACATGTAACTTCATTATTACCAATTTTTTCAATTAAAACTAACTTTGACCAATATCCGCAAAATACTTTTACTTTTTCAAAAGTACATTGTTGTCTTTTTCCTCGATAATAACTCTCTGGAGTATCAATACCAGAAAATCTAATTTTTTTTCCATCTAAATGTATTGTATCTCCATCTACCACTCTTATATCCTGGGCTTCAGCTTGATTAATATTATAAGTAAATATTAATAGACAAATACTAATAACTAAAATGGCTTTTCTTTTGTTTAAATACATTGTTTAAAAAATATCCAATGAATATGATTAGAGCAATACCCATAAACCAGTTAGTAGCCATTATTGTGTAAAATATATCATTATAATCGCCACCCTTAATATTTATGACATACCATAAAGATAAAAAAGGAAATGCTGTTAACCTTAAAATACTTAAATATAAACTATATATAGGTTTTTTTAGAGCTTGAAATACTGCAGTTGTAATAAAGAATACAGGGTAGATAGGACCAATTAATGCTGCAACCTTTAGATATATAGCCCCATGTTTAATTGCTTCAGAATTATCTGTAAATTGAGATACAAAAAACTCTGCTCCAAAAAATAATATTATACCAGCACCAACCATAAAAGAAGATCCAAATAGAAGAGCCTTCGTATATAATTCTCTTATTCGATTAAATTTTTTTGCACCAAAATTTTGTCCCCCAATAGAAAGTACAGCAGTGTTAAGACCAATAACAGGTAATAAGAAAACTTGTTCAACTCTTAAAGCAGAACCATAACCAGCTGTAGCCATTTCTCCAAATTGTCCAATAAAATATAAAATATTAAATATACCCACTCCAATGAAGAGCATACTAAACATTATAGGAAGCGCTTGAGAAAATAATTCTCTAAGCATATCTAATTTTGGAATAAAACATTGGATGTATAAATATTTACGTAATTTACATGAGTTAATTTTATAAGCTAAATAAAATGTACCAATAGATTGTGAAATTACAGTTGCAATTGCTAGTCCACCAATACCAAAAGCTGGAATAAATCCATAACCCCAAATAAACAATGGATTTAAAAAAATATTTAAGAAAAAACTAAAAATTAGTACGTTTCTATAACTTTTTGTATCACCTTGTGCGTTTAGTGCACCATTTAGTGAAATTTGAATCATTACAATAAATGTACCGTAAAAAATAATATCTAAATATTCTCTTGTTAAAGCTATACTCGCTGCATCTGATCCCATTACTCCTAAAAGAAAATTGGAAACATTTAAACCAAACAATGTGACAATAACTGAGGTTATAATTGCAAAAACTACTGATTGAGCAATAAATAATGAGGCCTTATTAATTTTCTTTTCACCTAATAAATTACCAATGCATGCATTCGTTGCTGCACCAATACCTACACCAACTGCTATAATTACAAAATATATTGGAAATGATTTTGCTATCGCACCTATTGCTTCAGCTGAAATTCTACCTGCAAACCAAGTATCAACTAAATTATAGAAAGTTTGAAATAACGATCCTACACTTGCAGGTATTGTTACTTTTCTAAGAAGATCCCAAATAGGATCTTTTGTTAAATTTATTTGTTTAGACAAAATTATTTTATTTAAATTCTTTCTGGAATATATGCTTTGATCCACTCTTTTTAGCAAGGTTTATTTGTTTTTGTCTCATTCTAAATCTTGCTTTTTGAGTTTCTGTTAAATTATCGTGACAATTTGGGCAAGAAACACCTTCTTCATATTTCTTAGATTTTTTATCTTTAGGAGAAATTGGTTTTCTACATCCACTGCACATAAAGTATGTTCCAACTTTAAGACCATGTTGAAGACTGATTCTGTTATCAAAAACAAAACACTCCCCTTTCCATAGACTATCTTTTTCTTTAGTCTTTTTTAAATAATTTAAAATTCCACCATTCAATTGATAAATGTTTTTAAAACCTTTCTTTTTCAAATATACAGAAGTTTTTTCACACCTAATTCCACCAGTACAAAACATTGCTACAGGTTTGTCTTTTTTAAGTTTATTTAGATATTTTGGAAAATCTCTAAAATTATTCACATCAGGGTTAACTGATTTTTTAAACGTACCAACATCAAATTCAAAAGGTTTCCTTGTATCTATTATATGAGTATCTTTTTTTTTGATTAATTCATTCCATTCCTTGGGATCTAAATGCGTATTTAAATTTCTTTCTTTAGAATTAAGAGTTAAATTCATCGGAACTACTTCTTTTTTAACTTTTACTTTAGGTTTGTGAAATGGTTGAAACTTACTCTTAGAGTTATTGCTGTTATCAAATTCTTTAAAAGCAAACATTTTTTTTAATTTATTAATAGTGCTTTTAATATCTTTAAGATTACCAGATATTGTTCCGTTTAATCCCTCATTTGCAATAATTATTGTTCCTCTAATTTTCTTACTTATCAAAAGATCTTGAAGTAAAACTTTATTTTTTTTTACTGATCTAATCTTTATAAATTTATAAAAACCAAAAACTTCAACCATTATAAAACTCTACAAACGGTCATCCCATCACCTAATGGCACTATGATTTGCTCTACTCTATTATCATTAGAAACATGTAAATTAAATTCTCTTATATTAACTGTGTACTTGTCTAGATTGTTTTCATCAGCAACTTCACCATGCCATAAAACATTATCAATAATTATCAAGCCACCTCTATTTATTAGTTTTAAGGATTTCTCATAATATTCTCTATAATTCATTTTATCAGCATCGATAAAAACCATATCAAATTTATCATTTTTTAATTCATCTAAACTCTCAAGAGCTGGTTTAATTATTGTTTTAATTTTATGATTTTGGTTAGCTTTTTTAAAAAAACTTGAGGCTATTTTGTTTGTTTCCTCATTTTTATCAAGAGCTATAAGTTTTCCATCTTCTGGTAAGGCTAGTGATATTGATAGCGCACTAAGTCCAGTAAAAGTTCCAATCTCTAGTACATTTTTAATATTAGAAATTTTTATAATTAAACGAAGAAAATGACATTGAGATGGATCAACCTGCATCCTCTTGATGTCACCTAGTGTATTATTATAATCAATTATTTCTTGCTGAACTGGATGTAATTTTAAACCAAAATCATTAATATAATTTTGTAATTTATTTGTTATTTCAAGGTTTGCACCCATCTTATTAAAGCTTTTTCTTTAATATCTCGTTTATTAATTGAGGATTTGCTTTACCACCTGAAACTTTCATTGCTTGGCCTACAAAGAAACCAAATAATTTTTCTTTTCCGTTTTTATATTCAATAGCTTTTTCTCTATTATCATCAATAATCTTATCTATTAAAGCTTCTAAAGCTTTCGGATCACTTTCTTGTTTAAGTCCTTTTTCTTCAACAATAATTTGGGGATCTTTGTCTCCATCCATCATTAATTCAAAAATAGTTTTAGCAATTTTTCCAGAAATTGTTCCATTTTTAATTAAATTAACCAATTTTGCTAAATTTTTTGCACTTATCGGACTTTGAGAAATTTCCAAATTTTTATTATTTAAAACTGCAAACAATTCTCCAGTAATCCAATTAACTGCTAATTTGATATCTTGGTTTTTTCCCATCTTTGCAACTACTTCTTCAAAATATTTAGCAGTTTCAATATCAGAGACTAAAATTGTTGCTTCATAAGGAGAAACTTTAAATTCATCTATAAATCTTTTCTTTTTATCATCTGGTAACTCAGGAATATCAGCTTTAAGTTCATTGATAAATTCATCTGTAACTTCCAATGGTAATAAATCTGGATCAGGAAAATATCTATAATCATGGGCATCTTCTTTAGATCTCATTGATCTCGTCTCATTTTTTTTTGTATCAAATAATCTTGTTTCTTGATCAATGGATTTACCTTCTTCAATTAAATCAACTTGTCTATTAGCCTCATAATCAATAGCCATCTGCATAAATTTAATAGAATTTACATTTTTAATTTCACAACGTGTTCCAAGTTCTTTTGAGTCTTTTAATCTAACTGAAACGTTTACATCAGCTCTTAGTGATCCTTCTTGCATATTACCATCACATGTACCTAAATACCTCATTATAGATCTTAGTTTTTTAATATAAGCACTTACTTCATCTGGAGTTCTTAAATCTGGTTTACTTACTATTTCCATTAGAGCTACACCTGATCTATTTAAATCAACTAAGGTATTTTGTGGATCCATATCATGAATACTTTTTCCAGCATCTTGCTCTAAATGAAGTCTTTCAATACCAACTTCCTTTTGACCTACTGGCATATCAAGAATAACGGTACCCTCACCTACAATCGGATATTTAAATTGTGAAATTTGGTAACCTTGAGGTAAATCTGCATAAAAATAGTTTTTTCTATCAAATACTGATCTTTTATTAATTTCTGCTTTTAACCCTATTCCAGTCTTAATCGCTTGCTTTACACAAAATTCATTGATTACAGGTAACATACCTGGAAAAGCTGCATCTACTAAACTTACTTGCGTATTAGGTTCAGCGCCAAATTTTGTAGAAGAAGATGAAAATAATTTTGAATTAGAGGTTACTTGAGCATGTACTTCTAAACCAATAACAACCTCATAAATATTATTATGTCTTTCGATTAAATATTCAGATTTATCTTTAGCCATTATTTAATCCACCAGTCAGTAATTTTATTTTTAAAATTTATTTTATCCTCCATTGCATAAGCAACATTCAATATTTCCTGCTCCTTAAAAGCTTTACCTATAATTTGTAACCCAAGAGGATAACCAGATGCATCATGACCAGCTGGAATTGATATTGCTGGTAAACCTGCTAGATTTACAGGTACGGTAAATATATCATTTAAATACATAGAAACTGGATCATCTTTTTTCTCACCGATTTTAAAAGCTGAGCTGGGAGTGGATGGAGTTAATATTGCATCAACTTTTTTATAAGCTTCATCGAAATCATTTTTGATTAATTTTCTAACTTTTTGAGCTTTCAAATAATAAGCATCATAATATCCCGAAGACAAAACATATGTGCCTATCATTATCCGTCTTTGAACTTCTGCGCCAAACCCCTCAGATCTAGTCTTTTCATACATATCAATTAAATTTTCACCCTTTGCTCTAAAGCCATATTTTACACCATCATATCTTGCTAAATTTGATGAAGCTTCAGCCGGCGCAACTATATAATAAGTAGGTAATGCGTAACTAGTGTTCGGTAAAGAAATATCTATTATTTCAGCACCACATTCTTTTGCGTACTGTATTCCTTTTTGCCATAAATCTTCTATTTCTTTAGGGTTCCCCTCTACTCTATATTCTTTAGGTATACCAATTTTTTTACCTTTAATATTTTTGGTTAATTCTTTCCTGTAATCATTTCTTTTAAAATCAATCGAAGTAGAATCTTTTTTATCATAAGTACTAATGACTTCTTGAAGTAGTGCACAATCTTCAACATTTTGAGCCATTGGCCCTGCTTGATCTAATGAAGATGCAAAAGCAACAATTCCATATCTTGAACAGCTACCATAAGTAGGTTTTAAACCTACTGTACCGGTAAATGACGCTGGTTGTCTAATAGAACCACCTGTGTCTGTACCAATTGTGATTGGTGTAAGTTGACCAGAAACTGCTGCTGCAGATCCACCAGATGAACCCCCAGGTACTAATCCATTATCTATAGGGTTTTGCACATTACCATAAAAACTTGTTTCATTTGAAGATCCCATGGCAAACTCATCACAGTTTAACTTTCCAAGCAGTATAGCACCTTCGTTCCAAATATTTTGTGTAACAGTAGACTCATAAGTGGGAATAAAGTTTTCTAAAATCTTGCTGCCTGCAGTAGTTCTAATATTTTCAGTACAAAAGAGATCTTTAACGGCCATAGGTATTCCAGGTAATTTTAAATCTAAATTTGGATTTTGATCAAATTTTTTAGCTTTATTGATTGCATTAGAAAAATCTTCTGTAATATAAGCATTTAATTCTTTTGATTTTTCTGAACGATCTACGAATGCTTGGGTTACTTCCTCAGAAGATAGTTTTTTATTTTTAATATTCTTAACTAATGAAGTTAATGACTGAGTTGTTATATCTGACATTATTCCACAACCTTTGGTACAACAAAAAAATCTTCATTATCTTCAGGCGAATTTTTTATAATTTGTTCTCTTATATTCTCACTTTTGACTTCATCAGATCTAAATTTCAATGTAGTTTCAGCAACTGATGTTAATGGTTCAACTTTATCTGTATTTAATTCATTTAATTTTTCAATAAATTCAAAAATTGAGTTTAAATCACCAGCGAGTTTTTCAGCTTTTTGTTCATCAACTGAAATTCTTGATAATTTAGAGATATGCTTTATGGTTTTAAGATCAATGCTCATATGGTATTTAAATATGTCGCAAACTATCACTTAAGTTAAAAATATACAATATGATCACTATTGAAGATTTAAAAAAAAAGCAGTCAGAAACCAGCCGATTGATTGGATTAGATCTAGGTTCAAAAAGAATTGGTGTGTCCATATGTGATGAAAAGCAATCTATAGCGACACCATTTAAAACGATTAATAAGACTAATACTAATGAATTAATTGAAGAATTAAAAAAACTGATTAATGAATATGATATTAAAGGTATTATAATTGGCAATCCAATCAACATGGATGGATCATTGGGTAGATCGGCTCAATCAGTAAATGATGTTTCGAATAATATAGATAAAGCTATTGATGTAGATGTATGTCTTTGGGATGAAAGACTTTCAACGGTTGGGGCTTTTAATCTATCTAGCCAACTAGATGTTAATGTAAGTAAAAGAGAAAAGAATATAGATCAAAATGCTGCAGCTTTTATACTTCAAGGAGCTATAGATTTTTTAAAGAATTAATACTTGCCATAACACTACTTTATAGTTATAGAGTTAATTTTAATGGCAACTAAATCAAACAAAGCTGTTAAAATTTCTCAAAAACATTTATTAGGTATCCAAGATTTATCAATTAATGATGTAAATCTGATTTTAAACGAGTCACAATCATTCATCAAACTTAATCAAAGTAAAAACAAAAGATTAAATGTTTTGAATGGAAAAACACAAATTAATCTATTTTTTGAGCCATCTACACGAACACAAAGTTCATTTGAACTAGCAGGTAAACGTTTGGGGGCAGATGTAATGTCTATGAATATGGGGAACTCTGCCATTAAAAAAGGTGAAACATTGATAGATACCGCTATGACTTTAAACGCAATGCACCCTGATATAATTGTAATTAGACATCAAGACTCAGGTGCTTGTAATTTATTATCTCAGAAAGTTAATTGTGCTGTACTAAATGCTGGTGATGGTAGAAGAGAACACCCTACTCAGGCTTTATTAGATGCATTAACAATAATTAATAGAAAGAAAAAAATTCAAGGATTAAAAATTGCAATTTGTGGTGATATTCTCCACTCAAGAGTTGCAAGATCAAATATTTATTTGCTCACAATGTTGGGAGCAGAGGTTAATATTGTTGCACCAACAAACTTAATGCCAAAAGAAATTGAAAAATTTGGGGTTAATACTTTTACAGATATGAAAAAAGGACTTAAAGATTGCGATATAGTAATGATGTTAAGACTTCAAAATGAAAGAATGACAAGTTCATTTCTATCATCAAACAGAGAATATTATGAATATTATGGATTAACACCGGATAAACTTGATCACGCAAAGTCAGATGCAATTATTATGCATCCTGGCCCAATGAATAGAGGAATTGAGATCGATACAAGACTAGCTGACGATATTAATAAAAGTGTAATAAAGGAACAAGTTGAACTTGGTGTAGCTGTTAGAATGGCTTGCTTGAAAATATTTTGTGAATAAATGAAGAAACAATATTTTATAAACGCAAACATTATTGACCCTTATAATTCATTAAATGAAAATGGTGGTTTAATAATATCAGAAGACGGAAAAATTGAAGCAATAGGTAAAAAAGTAAACTCTAATAATTTGCCGACTAGAGAAAAGCCCATAGATCTAAAGGGTAAATACATCTTTCCTGGACTTGTAGATATGAGAGTTTTCGTTGGTGAACCAGGTTATGAATATAAAGAAAATTTTAGAACTTTAAGTAACGCAGCATTATCTGGTGGAGTAACATCTGTTGTTACAATGCCTAATACAGATCCAATAATAGACAATGTATCAATTGTAGATTTCTTAAAAAGAAGAGGAAGAGATAAATCTAAAATTAATATTTTTCCTTGTGCGTCTTTAACACATAACATTGAAGGTACTAACATGACCGAATTTGGTTTGTTGGCCAAAAAAGGAATAATAGCTTTTACAGATGGTGTTAAGACTATTCAAAATACAAGTTTAATGTCTAGAATAATGAATTCAGCTAAAGACTTGGATTGTTTAATAATGCAACATGCTGAAGATTATCATCTTTCAAAAAATGGAATGATAAATTCAGGCATTATCGCAACTAAACTAGGCTTATCAGGAATACCTGATATTGCAGAGAGAATAATCATAGAAAGAGACTTGGCACTTCTTGAAAAAAACAAATGTAGATATCATATATCTCAACTCTCAGCTGGAAAATCAGTTGAAGTAATTAAAGAGAGAAAAAATGATATTAAATTTACATGCGGTGTCTCAATAAATAATTTATCTCTTAATGAAAATGATATTGGTGATTTTAAAACATTCTTAAAATTATCTCCTCCTTTAAGAAAAGAAGAGGATAGAGAAGCGCTCGTTCAAGGGTTAAAAGACAAAACTATCGATGTAATAGTTTCAGATCATAAGCCTGAGGATGAAGAGTCTAAACGATTAACTTTTTCACAAGCAGCAACTGGTGCTTCAGGAATAGAAACATTATTATCTCTATCATTAGAATTATATCATAATGGATCTGTAAAACTTGACACTATTATTCAGTCATTAACATCAAATCCTGCAAAAATTCTGCGAATTAATAAAGGAAATCTTTCAATAGGAAATGATGCAGACTTTTGTATTGTGGATTTAGACAAACCTTGGATAGTAAAAAAAGAAAACTTAATTTCAAAATCTAAAAATACTTCAATTGAAGATAAAAAACTTCAAGGTAAAGTAACTAATACCTTTGTAAAAGGTAAGGAATTATTTAAGATATAATAATGGATTATTTTATTGTTGGTATTGTCTCATATTTAATGGGTTCTATTCCATTTGGTTTGATCTTGACTAAAATATTTTTGAATAAAGATATTAGGGAAATAGGTTCTGGGAATATAGGTGCAACAAATGCCTTAAGAACAGGAAATAAACTTATAGGCTATTCAACATTAATACTAGATATAGCTAAAGCTATAATTCCAGTTATTTTTGTTAAAATTAATTATCCTGACTTAATATATATAGCTTCTTTATGTGCCTTTTTAGGACATGTGTTTCCTATTTGGCTTAAATTTAAAGGTGGTAAAGGTGTGGCTACTTATGTTGGAATTTTATTTTCTATAAATTTATTACTAGGAATTATATTTACAGCAAGTTGGGGTATTATATTTTTAATGTTTAGATACTCTTCACTCTCATCTATTATAGGCTCTATATCAATACCTATTTATATCCTGATAACAGACCAAATAAGTAATGCTATTTTTTTTGGAATAATGTTTGTTTTGATCTTCTTTACCCATAGAGAAAATATTAAACGATTGAAAAATAAAGAAGAAAGTAAGACAAAAATTTATTAATTTGACTATCAAAGACTTTTGAGTAGTTTGTTAAATTATGAATCTAGTCATAGTTGAAAGTCCAGCAAAAGCTAAAACAATTAATAAGTATTTAGGTGATAATTATACGGTTTTAGCTAGCTATGGTCACATTAGAGATTTACCATCAAAAAATGGTTCGGTTGATCCTGATCAAAATTTTAAAATGGAATGGGAAGTTGATAGCTTTTCTAAAAAGTATTTAAAAGAAATTACTGATGCAGCAAAAGATTCAAGTAAAATTATTTTAGCAACAGACCCAGATCGTGAAGGTGAAGCGATAGCTTGGCACGTAAAAGAGTATTTAAATGAAAAAAAACTTTTAAAAGATAAAGAAGTTGAAAGAGTTGTTTTTAATGAAATTACCAAAAAGGCAGTAACATACGGCATAGATAATCCAAGACAAATTGAACCCCTACTTGTTGATGCTTATATGGCTAGAAGAGCTCTAGATTACTTGGTTGGTTTTAATATATCCCCTATTCTGTGGACCAAACTACCAGGATCTAAATCTGCTGGTAGAGTACAATCCGTAGCTTTAAAACTTATAACTGAAAGAGAACACGAAATAGAGTCTTTCAATCCAGAAGAGTTTTGGACCCTAAGTATTAATTTTCAAGATGAAAAGAAAAATTTAATTACTTCAAGTATTTCTCAATTAGAAGGAAAAAAAATAGAAAAATTTTCTTTTAAAAATAAAAATGAAATTAATGATGCTATAGCAAGTATTGAGAATAAGAAATTCAACATAAGTGATATTTCTTCAAAAATTGTTAGCAGAAACCCATCTGGTCCATTTACAACATCAACTTTGCAACAAGTTGCTTCAAGTAGATTGGGATTTGGAGCTTCTAGAACAATGCAAATTGCTCAAAGATTATACCAAGGTATTGAGATAGATGGGGAAACAATAGGATTGATTACCTATATGAGAACTGATGGGACAAACCTTTCAGCTGATGCAGTTTCAGATTTTAGAGATTTTATTAAAAAACAATATGGAAATGAATATTTGCCTGAAAAACCTCTAAATTATTCAGGAAAGAAAGCCAAGAATGCTCAAGAAGCTCATGAAGCTATAAGGCCAACAGATATAAGTAGATCACCAGACACTGTTAAGAAATATTTAAGCACAGATCAACAAAAATTATACAATTTAATTTGGGGTCGAGCTTTATCATCTCAAATGGAGACTGCAAAATTTGACAGAAACACAATAACAATAACTACAGAAGATGGTGGAACAATATGCAAATCTAGCGGATCTGTATTAAAATTTGATGGTTTCTTGAAAGTATTCCCAAGTCAAAGCAAGGACGAGGATGAAGCTACTTTACCTGAAATGTCAAAAGGACCAATTAATATTGAGTCCCTTATTGACGAACAACATTTTACTCAACCTCCTCCAAGATATTCTGAAGCAAGCTTAGTAAAAAAATTAGAAGAACTTGGTATAGGCAGACCTTCAACTTATGCAAGTATCATATCTACAATTGCAAACCGAGGGTATGCAGAAATTCTTAACAAAAGATTTTTTCCCACAGATCGTGGAAAATTAATATCTGCTTTTTTAGAAAAACTATTTTCTAAATATGTCGATTATAATTTTACAGCTGGATTAGAGGACCAATTAGATGAGATAACGACTGGAAAAGAAAGTTGGATAAAAGTTTTAGAAATGTTTTGGAAAGATTTTAATAATAACGTTTCAGAAGTAAAAGAAAAAAGAACAAGAGAAGTTTTAGATTTATTAAATGAAAGTCTAGGAACATTAATTTTTGACAAAGATAAAGATGGTAAAGTTGTTAGAAAATGTCAATTATGTGAAACTGGATCATTAAGTTTAAAGAATAGTTTTAGAGGTGGTGCCTTTATTGGGTGTTCAAATTACCCTGAATGTAAATTTACAAGACCCTTGTCTAAAGCAAAAGCGGCAGCACAATCTCAATTAGCAGAACCAAAATTTATAGGTAAACATGAAAATGGAAATGATATATTTTTAAAAAATGGAAGATTTGGTCCTTATCTTCAATATGAAAAAATACCTGAGGAAAAAACTGATGAAAAAATCACAAAGAAAAAAAGGAAAACAAAAAAACTTAAAGCTGATGTAAACGAACTTTTAAAAAATGTTTCAATACCAAAAGGCTTAGAATTAGAAAGTATTGATTTAGAAAAAGCTCAATTTTTATGTTCTTTACCTAAGTCTTTAGGGTTAAACCCAGAAAATCAAAAAGAGATTACTTTAAATACTGGAAGATTTGGTCCATATCTAAAATGTGAAAACAAGTCTGCAAGAATAGAAAATATTGAGGAAATATTTTCAATCGGCCTTAATAGAGCAATTACTTTAATAGCTGAAGCAAAACCAGGCAGAATGTCTTCATCTATAATCAAAGATTTAGGAGAACATCCAGAGGATAAAAAGCCTGTAAGAGTGATGAAAGGTCAATACGGACCATATATTAAATATAAGTCTTTAAACGCAACAATACCTGAAGAAAAAGACCCAACAGACCTAACTATGGAGGAGGCTTTAATCCTTATTGAGAAAAGAAAAGAATACGATAAAAATAAGAAAACAAAAAAAAAGAAAAAGGTAAAATAATGAATTTTGAAGATAAAATTAAAGAGCTAAAAATTGAGTTACCTGAAGCTAAAACCCCTGTTGGAAATTATGATGCAACTAAAATAGTTGGAAATTTACTTTATGTATCAGGACAGGTGTCAATAAATATTAATGGAGAGTTAATTAAAGGTAAAGTTGGTAAAGACTTAACTACAGATGAGGCTTATAAAGCTGCGGAAAGATGTGGAATAAGTATCATATCTCAAGTTAAAAGTGCTTGTGAAGGAGACCTTTCAAAAGTTAAGTCTTGCATTAAACTTACTGGATTTGTCAATTCAACAGAAGATTTTACAGAGCAACCAAAAGTAATAAATGGTGCTTCAGATATAATTGTTTCAATCTTTGGTAAAGCCGGTATGCATACGCGTGCTGCAGTGAGCGCTAATAGTCTACCTTTAGGTGTGTCTGTAGAAGTTGATGCAATTTTTGAGTTAAATTAAGCTATCTACCAATACCAAAATAATCAATTTTTAATTTTTTCATTTTTGTCGGTGAGTAAATATTTCTCAAATCAAAAATTTTAAATTTGTTTTTTTTAACAATTTTTTTAAAGTTTAATAATTTGAAATCATTCCATTCAGTGTGTAAAACAATAAGATCACTATTTAAGCAAGCAGAAGATATATCATTATAATATTTTACATTTTTTAATTTTTTAAATTCATGTTTTTCTCCAGAAGGATCATAATAACGAATATTAGATTTTTTTTTGTTCAAATATTTTATCATTGGCACACTTGAAGCTTCACGCATATCATCTGTATTTGGTTTAAATGTAACACCTAAAAAAGTAACAGTTTTATTTATTAATTTACCATCAAGAATTTTTTCTAGTCTTTGAGTTAATAAAAGTTTTCTGCTATTATTTGACGAGATAACACTTTTGACAATTGTTAAATCAGTTTTAAATTGATTTGCAGTATCAATTAATGCCTTTGTATCTTTAGGAAAACATGATCCACCATAAGCTGGTCCAGCTCTTAAAAATCTTTCACCTATTCGTTGATCTGAGCCCATTCCCTGAGAAACATCTTTAATATCAACACCTGTTTTTTCACATAAATTTGCTAATTCATTTACGAAAGATATTTTTGTTGCCAAAAAAGCATTTGATGCATATTTAATTAATTCAGCACCTCTTCGTGATGTATTAAAATATCTACTATTTTTTTTAATAATTGGCATGTAAAGAGATTTCATTTTAGAATTAGCTTTTTTGCTATTAGTTCCAATAATTACACGATCAGGTCTTGAAAAGTCACTAATAGCTTCTCCCTCTCTTAAAAACTCCGGATTAGATACAACATCAACAAGATTTTTCTTCTTAAGTTTAAGAAGAATTTTTTCTATTTTATCACCTGTGGTTACTGGGACGGTAGATTTAGTAACTATTATTTTGTATTTAAAAATAATTTTTTTTAATTCGTGAACTACTTTAAAAACATATTTTAGATCAGCTGAATTAGAATTTTTTTTAGTAGGTGTACCTACACAAATAAATATGATATCTGATTGAGTAACTGCTTTTCTTAGATTGGATGTAAAAATCAATCTTTTATGTTTAGAATTTCTTCTTAAAATTTCTTCTAAGCCGGGCTCATATATTGGAACAATTCCTTGATTTAACAAGTCTATTTTATTTTTGTCATTATCAACACAATAGACTGTATTGCCTAAATCCGAAAAGCAAACACCACTTACAAGACCAACGTAGCCAGTTCCTATCATACATAATCTCATAGTCTTTTAATTTCCAAACTAGAGTTAATGTATCCATTCATAGTGCCGCAATCCAAATATTTTCCTTCAAAATTATGTGCAATAAATTTTTCATTATCATTAATTAAAGCTTGAATGGCATCTGTGATATGTATTTCTCCACCTTTGCTAGGTTTTGTTTTTTTTAGTTTGTTAAAAATTGATCTTGGTAAAATATATCTGCCTATAACCGCTTTATTTGATGGCGCATTTTTTAAGTCAGGTTTTTCAATTACTCCATTTATTGAATAATCAGTTTTATTAAGTTTTTTATTAAGTTTATAGATGCCCCATCTTGAAACAGTTTTTTTGTTAACACTCATGCTTGCCATAACAGATGCTTTATATTTTTTATGAGAAGTAATCATAGATTTTGAGCAATTTTTTTTGATTATAAGATCATCAGGTAATAACATTAAAAAATATTTATCTTTAATATATTTTTCAGTTTTA
>JAOHEU010000009.1 GCA_028097645.1 Candidatus Pelagibacter sp.
CAAATGAAAATCTACTTAAAAATCTAAATGAAATTTATCTAAAAGAAAATAGTTTGCAAAATAAGATTTATTTTAAAAATTTGTTGAATAAAGCAATTAAAAGTTATGCTGGGTAAATCATTTTTTTAGGATCAACTATTTTTTCATAATCTTTTTTATTAATTAATCCTGTCTTTAATGTTTCATGTTTTAAAGTAGTATTATTTTTTAAAGCTGTTTTTGCAATTTTTGCAGCATTATCATAGCCAATATGTGGTGCCAATGCAGTTACTAGCATCAAAGAATTATCCAGGTGTTCTTGAATTTTTTTCTTATTAGCTTTTATTCCTTTTACACAGTATAGGGCAAAATTTTTAGTGCTATCAGCTATTAGGTCAATTGATTGCAAAATATTATGAGCAATTAAAGGTTTAAAAACATTTAACTCAAAATGCCCATGGGACCCTGCAATAGTAATACCATTATGATTGCCAATTACTTTGACACAAACCATTGTAACAGCTTCACATTGAGTAGGGTTTACTTTTCCTGGCATAATTGATGAACCAGGTTCGTTTTCAGGTAATATAAGTTCACCATAACCTGCTCTAGGACCAGATCCTAAAAATCTTATATCATTTGAAATTTTCATTAAAGCTACAGCGCACGTATTTAATGTACCTGAAAAATTAACAATCGAGTCGTGGGCTGCAAGTTCTGCAAATTTATTTGCAGCTGGTTTAAAAGGAATTTTTGTAAATTTAGCAATTTCTTTAACTATTTTTTTATCAAAATTCTTTCTAGAATTTATGCCAGTGCCTACAGCTGTACCACCTTGTGCAAGATACAAAATTTCTTTTAATGCATATTCTATTCGCTCAATACTTTTCTTAACTTGTACATGGTACCCAGAAAATTCTTGTCCAAGAGAGAGTGGAGTTGCATCTTGAAGGTGTGTTCTTCCGATTTTTACTATACTCTTAAATTCATTTGATTTTTTTTTCAATTCATTCTCTAAAAGTTTTAAATTAGGTAATAATTTGCTTATTGTTTCTTTCGCAACGGAGACATGCATTGCAGTTGGAAAAACATCATTTGTTGATTGTGATTTATTTACATGATCATTTGGGTGAACAGGTTTTTTAGTTCCTTTTTTACCACCTAAAATTTCTATTGCTCGATTAGCAATTACCTCATTAACATTCATGTTTGTTTGAGTTCCTGAGCCTGTTTGCCATACTTTTAAAGGAAAATTTTCATCTAATTTTCCTTTAATAACTTCATCTGAAGCTTTGATAATTGCCTTTGAGATTTTATTTGAAATTAATTTATCTTTAGCATGAACAATTGCTGCTGATCTTTTAATTATTGCTATAGATTTAATTATCGAAATATTTACTAGTATTTTACCAATATTGAAAAATTTGTTAGATCGTTGAGTCGATGCTCCCCAATATTTATCATTAGGAACATTTACACTTCCAATACTGTCGAATTCTTTTCTTAATTTCATTGATTAATTTGTAAGTAATAAATAATTATAACATACAATAATTTAAAAAAAACTTACAGGAGCAAAATGTCGAATTTTAATAAAGTTGGAACTTTTATGAAAACTTTTGGCCAAGAGGTCAAAACAAAACCTTCATTTAGTAGTGATAAAATCAACAAATTAAGAATAGATCTAATAAAAGAAGAATTAGAAGAACTTCAAGAAGCAATGAAAAATAATGATTTATTAGAGGTAGCTGATGCACTTACTGATATTTTGTATGTAACATATGGTGCTGGTCATGCCTTTGGTATTGATTTAGATAAATGTTTTGATGAAGTTCAAAATTCTAACATGAGCAAATTGGGTGAAAATGGAGAACCAATCTACAATGAATCGGGAAAAGTAATGAAGGGGCCAAATTATTTTAAACCTGATTTGTCGAAATTTGTATCTTAGATTTCTAATTTAAAATCAATAGCGTTGGCACTATGAGTTATGCTTCCAACAGATATTCTGTCTATTCCTGTTTTAGAAACTTCCTTAACTGTTTTTAAATTTATATTTCCTGAAGCTTCAGTTGTGTAATATTTTTTAGCTATCTGAACGCCTTTCTTTAGATTTTTAACTGACATATTATCAAACAAAACAGTATTAAATTTTAGACCCATTATTTCATTAAGTTGATTTAAATTATCAACTTCAACTGTTATTTTTCGTCTTTTTTTATTTTTGATAGCAAGAGAAACTAAATCTCTAATATTTGATGAAGCAATATGATTATCTTTGATTAAATATTCATCGCTTAAATTAAATCGATGATTAGTACCACCACCTAATTTAACTGCATATTTTTGAATAACTCTTATGTTTGGAATAGTTTTACGAGTGCAACAAATTTTACATTTCTTTCCAGCAAGTTTTACAAATCTATTTGTCTTTGTGGCAACTCCTGAAATATGTGATAAAAAATTTAAAGCAACTCTTTCAGCAATTAAAATATTTCTAGCATTTCCTTCTATAGTTGCAATTAGAGAGCCTTTTTTAACATTTGATCCATCTTTTTTTTTTATATTAAATTTAATTTTATTATCTACTAAATCAAAAGCTTGTTTTGCAAATAACAAACCACCAACAATTGCATTTTCGTTTGAAAGAAGTTTGACTTTAATGTTCTTATTATTTTTAATCAAACTTGAGGTAATATCTCCCGATGGATAGAGATCCTCATTTAATGCTCTCTTAACTGTATTACGTATAAAATCTTTGCTAAGTTTTATTTTTGACACTTAATTATCTGCCAATAGCTGCCATTTTTTCAACTGATATTCTAGCCTTGTCAATTGTCTCTTTATCCATAATTATTTCACCTGTTTCATTTTCAAGGCAATCTAATATTTTTGGAAGAGTAATTTTTTTCATGTGAGGACAAATATTACACGGTTTTATAAAATCAACATTTGGATTTTCTACTTGAATATTGTCACTCATTGAACATTCGGTAACCATCATAACTTTTTTTGGTTGGTTGTCTTGAACATATTTGATCATGCCAGAAGTTGATCCTGCAAAGTCACTAGCTTTAATAACATCTGGAGGACATTCAGGATGTGCAATAATTTTTATACCTGGATTATTTTTTCTTATGTCATGTATTTCTTTTTCATTAAACTGGTCATGGACTATACAAATACCTTTCCAAGAGATGATTTCTACATCTGTTTGTGAAGCAACATATTTTGCAAGATAATCATCTGGTAAAAATATTACTTTTTTAACTCCTAAAGATTTTACAATTTTAACAGCATTTGCTGATGTGCAACATACATCGGTTTCAGCTTTAACTTCTGCTGATGTGTTTACATAAGATACAACAGGTACCCCTGGGTATTTTTCTTTTAACAATCTTACATCTTTTCCAGTAATTGAAGATGACAAGGAGCAACCAGCATCCATATCTGGTAAAATAACTTTTTTATCTGGGCTCATTAGTTTTGCAGTTTCAGCCATAAAATGAACACCAGCCATTAAAATTATATCAGCAGATGTTTTTGATGCTTCAATTGCTAAAGCAAGAGAGTCAGCAGCAAAGTCTGCAACCCCATGATAAATTTCTGGTGTTTGATAGTTATGAGCAAGTATCACTGCATTCTTCTTCTTTTTAAGTTCATTAATTTTATGAATGTAAGGAGCATGCACAGACCATTCAATTTCTGGCATTACTTTAGAAATCTTTTGGTAAATAGGATCTGTAGCTTTTTGCACTTCTTGTGTAAATTCCATGATGTTATTTACCAATTTGAAAGATAGTTGTCATTCATTTATTATGACACATACTGCGGTCGTGCTGAAATTGGTAGACAGGCACGGTTGAGGGCCGTGTGGACCTAGTCCATGAGAGTTCGAGTCTCTCCGACCGCACCAAAGCAAAATTTTATAGGAGTTTTTTATGGATAAATTACTTTCGGTCATATTTATGGTTGGAGTTTTACTTTTAGTTCTTCCAGGTTTTTTACAATCAAATTCTAAACTAAAACAATTTATAAAAAATTTAACTATTTGGATTATTATAATCCTCATAATTCTAGTAATTGTCTATTTTTTTAAATTATAAATTAGTTTTTAATCCAATCAGGTTTTTCAATTTTTATTGAAGCGTCTTTAGTATTAAAGTCAGATTTTCCATTAAAATTTTCATCTAGATATTTGATTAAAGCAAACGGATATTCTTTATCTATTAATACTTTTCCTATCTCATTATCATTATAATAAATACTTTCACCTTCTGTTAGTGTCCCATCAACCATACTTATTGGTAGTAATCTTTTTGAAAGTTTATTTTTAAGTTTAATTCTAGCTGTATTTTCTTGTCCAACATAACAACCTTTTTTAAAATCTATTCCATTTAATTCTTCATAATTACACTCAATTCCAAATAGTTTATTTTGTAATTTATTTAGATCTTTTGGAACTATTCCAAGTTTGTGGCTGTATGCATAGTACTCACTTAGGCTTGTATCATGTAAGTCTAATTTTTTTAAAGATAGATAAAGTTTTTCTAAATTAATAATTAGTCTTGCGCCTAATTGTTTATTTCTTGGATCTAGAAAAATAGGATCTTCTCTATATTTTAAGGTAAACCCAGAAAAATCTTGTGCTTCATCAAAGGTTAGAAATTTTTTATGACTGAATGCAGCTACCACAAATTCATTACTAAGGTTAAGAATTTCTAGTTTAGACCTCAACTTATAAATACTTAATTGTTTGTATAGCTCATTTGCTTGAGATTTTTCACAATCTATTAAATAACCAGATTTATGTTTAACTATTATAAACTCATACAAAAATTTTCCTTGAGGAGACAATAAAGAAGTAAAACATGTATTAGTTTCACTTACTTTGTTAATATCGTTACTAATCAAATTTTGTAGAAACTCTTTTGCATCTTCTCCATTGATATAAAGAATTGCTCTATCATCTAAAATGTAAACATTTTTAATATTCATAATTGATTAATTATAGAATGTAATATAGTAACATTTTCTTAAAATGTTAGATCTTATAATTAAAAATGGACAATGTTATATTGATGGTCAATTAAAAGATGCTGATGTTGCTGTTAAAGATGGCAAAATTCATAAAATTGGTGATATCTCTGAAGAAGCTAAAGAAGTCATAAACGCAGAAGGTAAAATAGTTTTACCAGGATGCATTGATACCCAAACACATTTTAGAGAACCAGGATCAACAGATACAGAGGATTTACACTCTGGAAGTAGAGCTGCAATTGCTGGAGGAATTACTAGTGTATTCGAAATGCCTAACACTAATCCGCCAACTTCTAATATGAAGGAGTTTGAAAGAAAATTAGATCTCGCTAAAAACAGAATGTATTGTAATTATGCTTTTTATTTTGGAGCAACAGCTGATAATGCAAATGATCTTGCAAGTTTGAAAGATTTAGAGGGATGTTGCGGTATAAAACTTTTTGCAGGATCCTCAACCGGAAATTTATTAGTTGCTGAAGAAGACGACATAGATAAAGTTTTTCAAAATGCATCTAAAGTTGTTGCAGTTCATTCTGAAGATGAGGCAATTTTAAACGTTAATAAGAAGTTAATTAAAGAGGGTGACGTTCACACCCATCCAGTATGGAGAAGTGCAGAATGTGCAATATCATCAACAAGACGAATTGTTCGAATAGCCAATAGACATAAGAAAAAAGCTCATGTTCTTCATATAACAACAAAAGAAGAAATTGATTTTTTATCTCAACATAAAGGAAATATTACTTTTGAGATAACTCCACAACATTTAACGATTTATGCACCCGATTGTTATGACAAACTTGGAACGTATGCTCAAATGAACCCTCCTCTAAGAGATAAATCTCACTACGATAGATTATGGTACGGGGTAAGAAATAATTTGAATGATACAATAGGTTCAGATCACGCTCCACATTTAAAAGAAAATAAAGAAAAAAGCTATCCTAACTCACCATCGGGTATGCCTGGTGTTCAAACTTTGATGTCAGTTATGCTTAATCATGTAAACGATGGAAAGCTTACACTAAACCAATTAATGAATCTTGTGTGTGAAAATCCAGTTAAGATTTTTGGAATTCAAAACAAAGGATTTATTAAAGAAGGATTTGATGCTGACTTTACAATTGTTGATATGAATAAAACAATTGAAATTAAAAATGAAAATATTGAAAGTAAATGTGGCTGGACTCCATTTAATGGAGATAAATTTAAAGGAACTCCAACTCACACAATTATTGCTGGGAACATTAAGATGCAAGATGGTAAAATTTTAGGTGATCCAGATGGAACACCTTTAAAATTTAGCTAACTTTTACTGTAAAACTGTTTACAAGTATTACTCCTAGAACAATTAAAAATAATCCTAACACAGCTTGCCAAGCTAACGTTTGTCTAAAAAATACATAGCCAAGAATGGCAATAGTAAATATTCCTAAACCACTCCATGTTGCATACATAATAGCGATAGGAATCTTATCTGTTACAAAAGTTAATAAATAGAAAGCACAAAGATAAAAGAATGCAAGAGCAGCTGTGGGAACAAGTTTTGTAAAATTTTGAGTTACAGGTAATAACATTGTGCCAGCAACTTCAAAAAATACTGCACCTGCAAGAAACAAATATGTTTTAATCATTACTTAAAATTTTATGTTTGATTAAATCTTCCTTAATTTCAGTTAAGATTGCTGGATCATCAATGGTTGGTGGTATTTTGTATTCAACACTGTCAGCAATTTTTCTAATCGTTCCTCTTAAAATTTTTCCAGATCTCGTTTTTGGTAATCTTTTGATAACAATTACAACTTTAAATGCTGCAACGGGTCCAATTTTATCTCTAACCATTTGCACACACTCCTTAGAAATTGTTTCATTATCTTTGTCCACTCCAGATTTTAAAACCACAAGTCCAATTGGAAGTTGTCCTTTTAATTTATCTGCAATACCAAGCACTGCACACTCTGCAACTGATTGGTGTTCAGATAAAACTTCTTCGATCGCACCTGTTGATAATCTATGACCTGCAACATTAATAATGTCATCTGTTCTAGACATAATCCAAATATAACCATCATCATCAATGTGACCTGCATCATAAGTTTGGTAATATCCCTCGTAATTAGTCATATAATTCTCTTTATATCTTTGATCTGCATTCCATAATGTTGGAAAGGTACCTGGTGGAAGTGGAAGTTTGACAACAATGTCTCCCATTTCATTTGGTTTTGCTAATGATTGATCAGGTTTAATAATTTTTACATCATAACCAGGTACAGCTTTGCAAGCTGAACCATATTTAGTCTCCATCATCTCAATTCCAGTACAATTTGAGCTGATTGCCCAACTAGTCTCTGTCTGCCACCAGTGATCAATCACCGGAACCTTGAGTAAATTTTCTGCCCATTTAATGGTATCTGGATCTGCTCTTTCTCCCGCAAGGAACAAACTCTCAAAACTACTTAAATTATATTTTGAAAAAAACTTACCTTCGGGATCTTCCTTCTTAATTGCCCTAAAAGCAGTAGGGGCTGTAAACAATGATTTAACCTTATAGTCAGATATAATTTTCCAGAAAGCCCCAGCATCAGGAGTGCCAACAGGTTTTCCTTCAAATAGAACAGTGGTGCATCCTTTGAATAATGGAGCATACACAATATAAGAGTGTCCAACGATCCAGCCAATATCACTAGCTGACCACCAAATATCATCAGTATCAATATTATAGATATTTTTCATAGTCCACTTTAGAGCAACTATGTGACCACCAATATCTCTTACTATCCCTTTTGGAGTACCGGTTGTACCCGAAGTATATAAAATATAAGCAAGTTCATTTGAGTTCATCTCAACACAATCTGCATTAGATGCATTTGAGACAACTTCATCCCAGCTAACCTCCATTGGAGCATTTAATTTTACCTCATGCCCAGGTCTTTGAAATAAAATCATTTTATCAATTTTATGATTAGCTAGCTTAATAGCTTCATCCACAAGAGGTTTGTATTCAACCGTTCTTCCAGGCTCAAAACCACAAGAGGCGGTAACTAGTAATTTTGCTTTACTGTCATCTATTCTGCTTGCAAGTTCATTTGATGCAAAGCCACCAAAGACCACAGAATGGATTGCTCCAATTCTGGCACAAGCTAACATTGCGATAACTGCTTCAGGAATCATTGGCATATAAATAATAACTCGATCCCCTTTAGTAATACCCTGATCTTTTAATGCTCCTGCAAATTTTGAAACTTTTGATCTTAATTCATCATAACTGAATTGACTTTTGTTACCTGTAATAGGACTGTCATAAATTAATGCTGTTTTTTTTCCTCTACCTTGATCAATATGAATGTCTAAAGCGTTGTAGCATGTATTGGTTACTCCATCTTCGAACCATTTATAAAATGGAGGATTAGATTTATTTAAAATTTTCGTTGGTTTTTTGAACCAAAAGATATCATTAGAAGCTTCTTGCCAAAATTTTTCAGGATTATTTATGGATTGATCATAAATTTTTTGAAAAAGTTTTGACATAGTAATTTGATTCGAATTCTTTGTTTTTTTTGATTTTTAACTTTAAAATTGTATTTAATTTTAAAAATCCAATAAAATCAATGAGAATTAGTCCCAATTAAGTCTTCATTTATCCGATTTAATTTGCTATTTAACGCCCTATCTTGGTTAGGGGAAACCCTAATCTAGTTTATATAAACTAAATAAGTAAAAACTAACTAAAGAGGGAGTTTTTTATGAAAAAACTTAAATTGTTTGCGCTTACAGCTGTAGCCCTAATGGGTGTTACAGGTGTTGCAAACGCAGAGACAGTGATGTTAGCTCAAGATGATTTCGTAGGTATTTCATTTTGGTTAGTATCAATGGCTTGTTTAGCTGCTACTGTATTCTTTTTCTTAGAAAGAAGTTCAGTTCCAGCTGGTTGGAGAGTTTCAATGACAGTTGCTGGTCTAGTAACTGGTATTGCATTCGTACACTACATGTACATGAGAGATGTATGGATCATGACTGGTGATTCACCAACTGTTTACAGATACATTGACTGGTTAATTACAGTGCCATTACTAATGTTAGAATTCTATTTTGTTCTATCAGCAGTAAACAAAGCAGATTCAGGAATTTTCTGGAGATTGATGCTTGGTACTTTAGTAATGCTAGTAGGTGGATACTTAGGAGAAGCAGGATACATCAACGCTACACTTGGTTTCATTATCGGTATGGCTGGTTGGGTATACATTCTTTATGAAGTATTCTCAGGTGAAGCAGGTAAGAGAGCAGCGAAAAGTGGTAATAAATCACTTGTAACTGCTTTTGGTGCAATGAGAATGATCGTTACTGTAGGTTGGGCTATTTACCCATTAGGTTACATTTTTGGTTACCTAACAGGTGGAGTAGACGCTAACTCACTAAACGTGATTTACAACGCAGCTGACTTCTTGAACAAGATCGCTTTCGGTCTGATCATTTGGGCAGCAGCAATGCAACAACCTGGTAGAGCTAAGTAGTTTTACTTAAAATTTAAATTAAAGGGCAGGGACATTTTTGTTCTTGCCCTTTTTTTTTGCCTACAATAATTTATGCTATGGACGTCAAACTAGATAAATGGCACAAGTGTAAAGTCGATATAGAAGTTCTTAAAGAACTTTCAAAAAAATCTGACATTAAAGGTTTTCAACACGTCTCTCTTTTTTTTGGTTTATTAATTATAACTGGAAGTTTAGCATATTTAACTTGGGGAACTTGGTGGTCAGTTTTTTGGTTTTTGGTGTATGGCAACATCTATTCATTTTCAAATCCATTGTGGCATGAGACAGGTCATAAAACTGCCTTTCAATCAAAATTTTTAAATGAAATTTTTTATTATATTTCATCTTATATGGCGAATTTTGAACCAATAAGATGGAGACACACTCATTTTGTTCATCATGGTAATACTTATTCAACTGAAAATCCTTTTGATCATGAAATTGAATATGGAAATAATTTAAAAGAAACTCCAAAAGGATTAATTATAAGTTTAATTCCGTTTTTAGATTTAATATTTTTTAAAAAACATATTTCATTTGAAATTATTCAGCATGCATTTGGAGTTAAAACAAAAGTAATGGAAGACTGCATTCCAGAAAAAGCACAAGCAAAAGTAATTTTTAGTTCAAGAATTTATGTTGCAATTTGGTCATTAATTATTTTATGGTCAATAGTTGCTTCTTCTTTGATGCCATTACTTTATTTTGTACTTCCACAATTTTATGGAAAAACTTTACACAAACTTGTTGCCTTTACTCAGCATGCTGGACTTGCAAGAAATATAAAAGATCATAGGTTTTCAACAAGAGAAATGTACTTAAATCCAATACTAAGTTTTTTATATTGGAAAATGGAATATCATTTAACTCATCATATGTTTCCAACTGTTCCATCCTATAATCTAGACAAACTTCATCACCATATAAAAGATCAATTACCAGAACCAAATAATGGGCTGATAGATGCATATAAAGAAATTATACCAGCATTGATTAAACAAACAGAAGATGAGAGTTATTTTATAAAAAAAGATATACCTCAATTACAAAATGTCTAAAAATAGACTTAGTTTGTTTTTACTGACTTGTTCTATCTAAATAAAAAACTATATATAGCCCATGGCAAAAATTACATATAACACTCACGATAGCAAAACTCATACAATTGAAGTTCAAAACGGACTTACTGTTATGGAAGGTGCAGTTCAAAATGATATTCCAGGAATTGATGCTGATTGTGGAGGGGGAATGGCGTGTGCTACGTGCCATGTTTATGTCAATGATGAATGGCTAGATAAACTTCCAACCAAAGAAGATGGAGAAGAAGATATGTTGGATATGGCATTTGAACCAAAACAGAATAGTCGATTGAGTTGTCAGTTAACTGTATCTGACGAATTAGATGGTCTAGTGGTTAACATTCCATCAAAGCAAGCTTAAATGAATAAAACAGATGTATTAATAATTGGAGCTGGACCAACAGGTTTATTTTGTGCCCATCAATTAGGGATCATAGGATTAAATTGTGAAATTGTAGACAACCTTGATAAAGCAGGTGGCCAATGTATTGAACTTTATCCAGATAAACCAATTTACGATATTCCAGCGGTACCTGAGTGTACTGGTGAAGAGTTAACCAATAATCTTCTTAAGCAAATTAAGCCCTTCAATGTAAAATTTCATTTAAATGAAAGAGTAGAGCAACTAAAAAAAGTTGAAAATCGATGGCATGTTAAAACAAGTGGCAACAAGGAATTTGATGTAGCAAGTATTGTCATAGCTGGTGGCGTTGGATCATTCGAGCCTAGAAAGTTTCCAGTAAAAGAGTGTGAAAAATTTGAAGGAAGTGCTTTATTTTATTCAGTTAAAGATAAGACAATTTTTAAAGATAAAACAGTTTCAATTTTTGGAGGAGGTGACTCAGCTTTAGATTGGGCAATTGAATTATCAAACACTTCTAAAGTAAATTTAATTCATAGAAGAGATGGTTTTAGTGGGGCAGAGTCTAGTGTTCAAAAAGTCAAAGAGCTAAATGACCAAGGAAAATTAAATTTATATACTAAATACCAAATAGACTCAGTTTCTGGAGATAAGAATATAGATACAGTTAAAATTAAACATGACGAGGGAGAGGTAAAAGAATTTAAAACAGATTATGTTCTTGGTTTCTTTGGTTTGATTATGCAACTTGGACCAATATTGGATTGGGGATTAAATATTAATAAAAAAACTGTTGAAGTGAATACAGAAAATTTTGAGACAAATATAGACGGCATTTTTGCTATTGGAGATATTTGTTCGTATCCAGGTAAATTAAAATTAATTTTGTCAGGTTTTCACGAAGGGGCACTAGCTGCAAGAGGTTGTTTTAAATACGCAAAACCTGATGAAAAATTAAGATTTGAATTTACAACTACATCAAAAGCTGCACAAGAAAGACTTGGTGTTAAGAAGTGATAGAACTTTTTACTGCTGACACTCCGAATGGTAAAAAAATTTCTATTATGCTTGAAGAGATTGGTTACGATTATAAAGTAACCAAAGTAGATATAAGTAAGGATGAACAGTTTAAGCCAGAATTTGTAAAGTTAAGTCCTTTTTCTAAAATCCCTGTAATTACTGACCATGATAATAATGAAAGTATTTTTGAGTCTGGGGCAATTCTTATGTACTTAGGGGAAAAAAGTGGAAAGTTTTATGATGAACAAGATAGATTAAAAATTAATCAGTGGCTGATGGCTCAAATGGGAACAATTGGTCCAATGATTGGTCAGCATCATCAATTTCATCACTATAATCCTGGGAAAAGTGAATTTGGTGAAGAACGATATTTTAAAATTGCAAAAAGAATATATCAAGAATTAGATAACAGATTAAAAGAGTCTAAATTTCTTGCAGGAGAAAATTATACAATTGCAGATATTGCAACTTGGCCCTGGTTTGCAAGACATGAGTGGCACGATATTGGTCTAAAAAATTATGAAAATTTAGCTAGATGGTATTTAGAAATTGCAGACCGTGAAGCTGTGATTAAAGGATACGACCTATATAAAATTGGTAGCCAAATTCCAAAAATCTAAAAATCTTATTTATTTTTTGGGATCCAAGATTTGTAAAATGGGTTTTCTTTATCAATTGGTAAATTAATATTTTTTCCTTGATGAGAGGAGTCGTAAACAGCCGTAACAAATTCTAGAGATCCACGCGCATCTAACAAGGTAACCTCATCACTACTTAAACCATCTAAATTATTTGCTATTTCTTCAAACATTCCAGCATACCAAGATTTAGTTTGCTGAACATTTGATAAAACTTTATCAATTTGATTTTGGGTTACAGGCTCTCTTGCTAAAAATTTCCATTCATCATCCGCTGGATTATAAGGCTTGTCGGGTGAACCAGCAGACTCTGCTGTTAAATTACTAAAGCAAATTTTAATTCTACTTACATCTTCCGCAGCGCCTAGTGTAATAGAGCTTGTAACTAAAGCACCATTAATCATTTCAATTGATAGGGCAGCACAATCTTCTACTTCAATATCATTAACCCTAGTTGATAGCTTTGCGTATATATTTGAAACAGGTCCAAAAATCATAGTGATAAGATCGTGAATATGAATTGAATGACTTAAAATTGCTCCCCCTTGTTCACCTTCCCAAGTTCCTCGCCAAGCTTTTGAATAATATTCTTTACCTCTGTTCCAGTGAGTTTCTAAAGAAGCAACCAAAGGTTTTCCAGCAAGTCCTGATTTAATTAATGCTTTTAATTTAGAAAACCCAGGTCCATATCGATACTGAAAAACTGGAAAAATTGTTTTGCCAGTTTTCTTACTTATTTCTCTAAGTTGATCAATTTCTTCTAAGCTTGATACTAATGGTTTTTCACAAATAACATGCTTACCTGCCTCAAGTGATTTTTTACATGCAGAAAAATGTAAATGAGGTGGAAGACATATATCCACAATATCAACCTCTTTTATTTTTAATATATCTTCAAAATTAAGTGAAATTTTAGTATCAGAGTTAACCGGCACTATATTCTCAATAGATTCTTTTGTTAGTCCACAAACTGTATGCACATTAAATTTATCTGAAACTTTTTGAAAATCTTCGTAATGTTTGGCACCTATATTGGTTCCTATAATAGCCACTTGATATTTACTCATTTTTTTTCTGCCAATTCTTGAGCTTTAATTGCTAGTTCCATTGTTAAATAAGTAAGTTCTTGAGAACAAGCTGTCTCAGATCTGTTTAACACATCATTAATTAAATTTCTAAAATATGGAAGTTTAACATCTCCACAATCTATATGGTTTACTTCTTCATTATTTGCATAATATAGATGATTTCCAGTTTTTGATTTTGCTAGATCTGTGTACTTTCTAATTTCTATATAACCTTTATCTCCTAATATTAATAATCTTCCATCTCCCCAAGTTGGGAGAGCATCCGGAGTGAACCAATCTAGTCTAATATAACCATGACCTTGATTTCCAGTTAAATTAACTTCACCAAAATCTTGAAAACCAGGTTTATCCTGTTTTGTAGTGTTTTCCACAAGAGCATGATTGATTTTAGCTTTATTAGAATTTGTAAATACTAAAAATTGATGAATTTGATGAGAGCCTATATCTGTAATTATACCCCCATAGCTTTGACGATCATAAAACCAATCTGGTCTTTCATAATTTCCTTGTCTGTGAGGACCGGTGCCAATGGTTTGTTTAACTTTACCAATTTTACCCTCTACAACTAACTCTTCAGCTTTAGCAACTGCTGCAACATGAAATCGTTCTGAAAAATTTACCGACCAAATTTTTCCTGTTTTTTTTACTGCTCGTTTTAAACTCTCTAGTTGATTTAATGTGGTGCATCCTGGTTTATCTACCATTACGTCTTTACCTGAATTTAATACTTCAATTGAAAGATCCGCTCTATCTTTGGGTATAGAAGAGATTAAAACCATATCTATTGTATTATCTTTTAAAATATCACTTTTATTTTCTATTCTTTTTATATTTGGATATTTCTTATTGAACTCTTTTAATGTTAAGGGAGAGCCTTCTGTCCAAAAATAATTACAATTGCAACCTTCTTTGATCATTTCATCCAGCATGTCAAAGATATGACCGTGATCAATTCCTAATACTGCTAAATTTAAAGATGTTTTCATTAACTAGTAACTCCCTTTTTTTGAAGAACCTTTATAAAAAATTTCTTGAAGATTATCATTTTCTTTTTTTTTTATTTTTAGATCATTTTTATCCATCAATAATTTTGGTCTTCCAATTGTTTCATGAAAATTATAGTCGTCTTTTCCTCTAGCTAATTGAACTCCATTTTTTCCCAACACTTGTTTGACATTACTTCCTATGTAGCTTTGAATAACAAAACCTATTCTTCGATCGTTACTTTTATTCAAATCTGAACCATGAACAACTGTGGGGTGGTGCAGAGACATTTGACCCGCTTCAAGTACTAGAGGGGTAGTTTTTTCTTTTGGTACGTTGTTAACAGTTTGACCCCTAGTCAATAAATTTCCCTCATTAAACATTTGCTCATGTTCTTTTAGATTATCTTTGTGAGAACCTGACCACATTCTCATGCATCCGTTATGTTCATTTGAGTCAGTTATTGCAACCCACGCAGTTACCCAATTGAGTGGCTCTAAACCTATATATTTTGCATCTTGATGATAACTTACAAAACCTTTTTCATTAGGATTTTTGATAAAAAGAGTTGTTCCACAAACAAGTATATTTTCACCAATTAAACTTTGAACAGCATCTAATATTTTATGATTATGTGTAACCTTATCTAGCAAAGGTGAAATTAAATGAGCATTATATCTTCCAGATTTATCCAACTCACCAGGCATTTCTTTTTCAATAAGTTCAATTTCATTTCTAATCTCTTTTGCTTTATCTTTTGAAAAAATATTTATTGGTGAAACAAATCCTTCATCTTCATATTGTTTAAGTTGATTTGATGAAAGATAAGTCATATTATTTTAAAAACATTATATGAGTGCTAAAATTACTTCAATAAATTATTGCCCAGTTAAATCTGTTTCGTTTCAATCAATTGAAAATTGTAAAATTAAAAAAGATATAGGAATTATCGGAGATAGAATTTTTGCCTTTGCCAAAGATTTAGATTTAGAACAAGCAAAATTATTTGAAAAAAGTCCAGCAGAAAGAAAAGGTAAGTGGAATAAAGTTTTAACCCTAAAAAATTCGCCAGCTTTAAATAAATATAATTTTATATCTAAAGATGATAAACTAACATTAACATTAAAAGATAAAGAGATTTTGTCTATTGATATAAATCAATCAAGCGAAAGAGAAGCGCTTTCAAATAAAATTTCTGAATTAGAAAATTCTTTAAATCAACCAATAACCCTAATGAAAAATAATGAATTTCCTTTTTTTGATACGTCTATTTCAAAAAAAGTTGATTTTGTGAATTCTGTTTCACTTTTAAATATTGAAAGTATTAATGATTTTGAGAAGAAAGTTGATAAGAAGATTGAGTCTTCAATATTTAGAGGAAATATTTGTGTTGATGGAATAGAACCTTGGAAAGAGAGAGAATGGATTGGAAAAACTATCAAAATAAACAATGTTTCATTTAAAGTTGAAAAAAACATACCAAGATGTGTTGCAATTAATTTAAAACCTCAATCAGATGACAATTCTTTTAATTTACTTCAATTATTGAAAAAAAATTATAACCACTTTGATATGGGAATTTATTTAACTGCATTAGATGATGGTGAAATAAATATTGAGAATACAATAGATCTACAGTTATAAATTCAATTATAAGTTGATCTCAGCCTTTTAGTTTATTTGCATCACATTACAAATCTTGTTAATTTATTTCTAATTATTAACAAAGGAGAGAGATAATGAAAAAATTAATTAAGTCACTTTCAGTTTTTCTTGTAATTCTTTTTAGTATTTCATCTGTTAATGCTGCAACATTGACTGACAAACTAAAAGATGGTCACAAGTTAAGACTTGGTTTTGGTACTGCGGTACCTTGGGCCTATGCTGGAGACAATGGTGAAGCACTTGGTTTCGTAAATATGATTGCTCTAACAGTTCTAGAAGAAATGGGAATCACAGAGCATGAAACTAAAGTATTTGAATGGTCAGGATTAATTCCAGGAATTAATGCAAATAGATCAGATATGATTACTGGTGGTATGTACATCTTAAAAAGTAGATGTGCCAACATCAATTTCTCGGATCCAATTGGTGTATTTGGGGACGCAATGCTAGTTCCAAAAGGAAATCCTAAAGGAATTAACAATTACGAAGATGTAATCAGAACTGGTGCAAAACTTGTAACTGGTGCTGGATTTAACACAGTAGAAGCTGCTAAGAAATTTGGTGTACCAGATAGCCAAATGATGCTTGTTGAAGGTGAAGTTGGAATTTTAGCTGCAATGAAAGCAGGTAGAGCTGATGTTGCTGTTCAAACTTTCTTTGGTGCAAAAGAGCATGAAGAAAAAACAGGCGGTGCATTTGAAGTTACTGATCCTAAGTTAATGCCTATGGAAACTGTAAACGTAGTTGGTATTGGTTTTAGAAAAACTGATACTGAGTTTAGAGATAACTTTAATGCTGCATTAGCAAAAGTTTTAGCAAATCCAGAAAAAATGTTGGAGAGAGCTGGTAAATATGGTTATGATAAAGCCCAATTACCTCCTCCTGAAATGACTACTGAGTGGGCTTGCTCAACTAAGTAATTATTTAAAGAAATATTTAATCAGGCGATAATTTAAAATCGCCTGATTTTTTTTAAACTTAATAATAGGTTTTGATTGTCATACTTTTCATTTTTAGCTGAACATGGTCCCACTATGTTGCTTGGAACTGTCACTACTATTAAAGTATTAGTATGTGCAACAATTCTTTATGTGATCATTTCATTAATTTTTGGATTGATGCGTTTATCAAAAAATCCAATTATCCAAGGTACGGCTACAGTTTATATAGAATTTTTCAGAGGTACATCATTATTGGTTCAATTATTTTGGTTTTATTATGTGTTACCTTTTTTTGGCTTAACACTTGAAGCTTTTACGGCTGGAGTTGTTGCAATAGGTATGAATTTTGGAGCTTATGGTGCTGAGATTGTAAGAGGCGGTATTTTGGCTGTTCCAAAAGGTCAATGGGAAGGGGCTTTTGCTCTTAACTTTACACCTGCTAAAAGAATGAGAAAAATAATTATCCCTCAAATATTTCCTATAATACTGCCCCCAGCTGCAAACTTAACTGTAGAACTTTTAAAAGCTACTGCACTAGTTGCTTTAGTAACAGTTGTAGATTTAACTTTTGAAGCAAAACAAATAAACTCTATTACTTGGTTATCTGCACAGTGTTTTGGAACTGCACTTTTAATTTATTATATAATTTCAAGATTTTTTCTTGTTCCGTTTTTACGTTGGCTAGAAGTTTTAGCGGCAAGAAAAGTTGGAAAGGAAGTAAAATAATATGAATGCAGAATGGAGATGGGATTTTGCTATTGAAATATTGCCTAGTATGTTGTGGGCAACTCTAAATACAATTCTAGCTGCTGGGATTGGTTATGCTATTGCTGCGATTGTTGGCTTATTGTTTTTATTGGGTCAAAGAACTCCGATTAAAATTGTTAATATTATTAATAGGGAAATTGTTGAATTTATTAGATCAACACCTTTACTAATTCAGTTATTCTTTGTTTATTTTGTACTACCTCAATTTGGTATCACTTTATCTGCTTGGGTATGTGGAATGATTACAATCGGTCTTCATTTTGGAACATATTTATCTGAAGTGTATAGAGGTGCACTTGAAGGAGTGCCCAAAACCCAATGGGAAGCGTGCAGAGCTCTAAATTTCTCAACTTTTTATACCTACAGAAAAATTGTTCTTCCTCAGGCATTTCCAATAGCTATCCCCGGTATGGGAAATTACTTAGTAGGAATTTTTAAAGATACACCATTACTTTCGACTATTGGGGTTGCAGAATTATTTCATGCAGCAACAGCAGTTGGTGGTTATCACTACCGTTATTTAGAACCATACACTATAGTTGGTATTATATTTTTAACTTTATCTATTCCGGCAGCAATTTGGATTAGAAAAATTGAAAAAAATGTTAATCTAGCACAAGGAAAAATAAAGAAAGAACAACTTTAATATATGGAAAAAGAGACTTCAGAAATAATTGTGAAATTTTCAGATGTCACAAAACAATACGGTGATTTAGTTGTTTTGGATAAATTAAATTTAGAAATTAAAAAAAATGAGATGGTTTCAATCATAGGTCCATCTGGATCAGGTAAAACAACAGTTCTTCGAGTATTAATGACACTTGAGAAAATAAATCAAGGAGTAATCCATCTTGATGGAGAACCTTTAACTCATATGGATAAAGATGGTAGTTTAATTGAGGCCAGTGAAAAGTATTTAAGAGAAAGAAGATCTAAGATTGGTATGGTCTTTCAACAATTTAATTTATTCCCTCATATGACTGCATTACAGAATTGTATTGAGGCTCCGATTGAAGTTTTGGGGATGAAAAAAGAGGAAGCTGAAGAAAGAGCTCTAGAATTATTAGAATTAGTTGGTTTAACGGACAAGAAAGATCAGCACCCAAGCAGATTATCTGGTGGTCAGCAACAACGTGTAGCAATTGCAAGAGCACTTGCAATGAGACCTAAGGTAATGCTTTTAGATGAAATTACCTCTGCACTAGACCCTGAAGTTGTTGGAGAAGTTTTAAATGTGATTAGATCTCTTAATAAAGAGCATAGTTTAACTATGATAATGGTTACACATCAGATGGGATTTGCTAGAGAAATATCAGATAGAGTCTGTTTTTTTAATGAAGGTAAAATTTTTGAACAAGGTCCACCAGAAAAGTTATTTGGTGATCCTCAAAATGAAAGAACTAAGCAATTTTTACATGCTGTTCTTGATGCAAACTAAGTAAATATTTTAATTAATCATCTGCATGAACTTTTTCATTTTTTTCATGCTTTTCTTGAGCTGCAATAGTGTATTTTGCAACAGGTCTTGCGATCAACCTTTTTAATCCAATTGGTTCTGCGGTATCTAAACAATATCCATAAATACCTTCTCTTATTCTTGCTAAGGCTTTATCAATTTCAGAAATTAATTTAATTTGTCTATTAATGGCTTTCATCTCTACATTTTTATCTGTGTAAGAGCTCGCTTGATCCACAACATCAGCAGAAATGCTATTGTCATCCATACTTCCATAATAAAGAGCTTCATTGTTAGCTTTAACTAAATCTTTTTTCCATTCAGTTAATCTCATTCTGAAAAATACCTTATGTTTTTCACACATATATTTTTCAGTATCTTTAGGAATATAAGTCTTTGAAATTTTTATAGGAGCTTTTGCAGCAGCTTTTGGTTTAGCAGCAACTTTTGTTTTAGGTTTTGAAACTTTAGCTTTTGTTTTGGTAACTTTTTTTTTTACTTTAGTAGTCTTTGGCATAGTTAAAATTTGAATTTCCGGAGTATATTCAGCAAATTAGGGGTGTCAAGCAAGCGTAATTGTTATAAATATTTATAAATGACCAATACTACCAAAAATATAAATAATATTTATTATATTTTTATTACAGCTCATCTTATATTTTGGACTGTAATTCCATCATTAACTAATCAAAATTTACCATTAGATACTATTGAGGCTTTAGCTTGGGGCAGTAATTTAGATTGGGGATTTAATAAACATCCTCCAATGAGTGCTTTTTTTCCAGAAGTTTTTTTTCAAATTTTTGGATCTCAAGATTGGGCATATTATTTGCTCAGTCAAATTTTTGTACTTATTTCTTTTTATTATGTGTTTAAATTTTCTAAAGAATTTTTTAATAGTGATTTGCTTGGTTTAATTTCAGTTTTACTGATTGAAGCAATTTATTTTTATAATTTTACAACACCAGAATTTAACGTAAATGTTTGCCAACTTCCATTTTGGTCATTAACAATTTATTTTTCATGGAAAATTTACTCCAGCAAAGAAGTAAAATTTACTGACTGTTTTTTAGTTGGATTGTTCGCAGCCTTTGGGTTTTTATCTAAATATTTATTTCTATATCTTTTAGTTTCAATTGATCTTTTGTTTATTTATTTAATATTTATTAAGAAAGAGAGAAAATTTGATTTTAAATATCTAATAACTGTAGAGGTATTTTTAATTGTTTTAGTGCCACACTTAATTTGGCTTAATAATAATGAATTCATTACCATCACTTATGGACTTGCTAGAACTGGATTAGAACAATCTAGTTTGATTGATCACATTAAATTTCCACTTATTTTTTTAATAAAACAAGTTGGATTGTTAATCCCATTTTTAATCTTAGTTTGGCTCTTAATTAAACAAATTAAATTTAAATTTGATCTTAAAGATAAAAAATTACTATTTTTATTGGCAATTAACATATTACCAATTTTATTAATGTTTTTAACTTCTGTAATTACAGGTTCTAAAATTAGAACAATGTGGATGACACCGTTTTATTTATTCTTTGGAACTTTGTTTGTTTATTTATTTCAAGCTCAAATAAATATTAAAAAGCTAAAACCATTTGTGATTGGATTTACCTTTTTATTCTTTCTGTCACCCATACTCTATGTGTACGTCTCAATATCAAAAGATGATAAAAGAACAGATTATCCAGGTAAAGAAATTGCTATCAAAACTCAATATGCTTGGGATCAACAGTTCAAATCTGAAATAAATGTAGTTTATGGAAATGAGTGGATTGCTGGCAATTTATCATATCATCTAAAATCAAGACCTGTTTGGGAGGGTTTTGTTGAAAGAGAAAAGCTTGATCAATTGAAAGATTATATGTGTCTTGATAATGTCTGTGTTGGTTCAAAATAGTCATGAAAAAATACATAATTTTAATTCCAATTTATAACGACAGAGAAAGCTTAACTAAGTTAATTGAAGATATAAATTCTGAAATAGAGGGTATCAATTCAGAAATTTCAATTATTGTGATTAACGATGCATCGTCTCAACAGATAATTGATGAATATCAAAATATTGAAAATATTAAATCTATTGAAATTATAAATATGAAAGAAAATAGAGGGCACGCAAGATGTATTGCGTCTGGATTAAAATATATTTATGAAAAAAAAGAGTTCGATTTTGTAATCCCAATGGATGGAGATGGTGAAGATCGACCAGAAGAGATTAAAAATTTTATTCAGCTTGCAGAACAGTCAGAAGATCAATCTATAGTAGCTGAGAGAGTTAAAAGATCTGAAAGTTTATTCTTTAAATTTTGCTATCAATTTCATAAATTTTTAACATTAGTATTTACTAGCCAATCTATTAAATTTGGAAATTTTACCTGTTTATCAAAAATAACTGTTGAAAAAATGCTTAAAGAAAAAGCAACGTGGAATAGTTTTTCAGGATCATTAAAAAAAATAGAAAAAGATTTATTATCCATTCCATCTATTAGAGGCACTAGATATTTTGGCCCCTCTAAGATGAGTTTTTTTAATTTATTAAAACATTCTCTTTCGATTATTAGTGTTTTTAGAAAAACAGTTTTAATTCGATCAGCTTTTTTTATAGTTTTTTATATTCTGCTAATAAAAAGTAATGCGTCAATTATCACCTCAATTCCTTTATTTTTATTATTAGTAATGATTTATTCAATTTCTAGTTTAGCTTTAAGAGAAAATTTAGATCATCTGTCTAAATCATTGGATAATATCCACGATATTGATACAGTTAAATAACAATGAAAAATTTTTATAGAAAAGTTGCTTTTGGCTTAAAACCTGATGAAAAAGCTCCATCAGATCCATTAACTTGGGCTCAAAAACAAGTTGAGACTATCCCTGAATTAAATTGGAAGGGAAAACATATTTACTCTGAAAAAGAAATGAGAAAATATTGGATAACCCAAAGAGTTGAAGAGGACCGAACTTTAAGAAAAAAATATAAAAATGATCCACAAGGTTTAAGAAAAGCTGAAAGGCAATTAGAAAATGATACAGGGGCAAAATATTGGCCTAACAATGAAATTTGTATTAGACACGCAGAAGGGATTAGAAGTGATAATCCAGTTTTGGCAAAACTTTGGTATTTCTGGACAAACCACTTTACAATTAGTGACACCCAACGGTTGCCAGAGTTTTCTACCGGAGCTTATCATCGAGAATTTATAAGAGCCAATATGGACAAAACTTTTGAAACAATGGTTCAAGAAGCAACTGTTGCTTGGCCTATGATCATGCATCTAGATAACAAAGATAATATTGGTCCAAAATCTGAGAGTGCCAAACAAGAGTGGAGAAGAAGAGAAAAAAGACCTGCCACACTTAATGAAAATCACGCAAGAGAATTAATGGAACTTCACACAATATCTCCAGAAGCAGGATATACCCAAAAAGATGTTCAAGAACTTGCTAAAATAATGACTGGATGGAGACCTAAGTGGACTAAAAAATCAGATCAAGGAACGGATATAAGATTTATGCCTGAACGTCATGAACCTGGAAAAAAAAATGTTCTAGGTAAAACTTATAAAAGAGGAAAAAAAGGTCTAAAAATTGTTATTAAAGATTTGGCAAATCATCCTTCTTGTAGAGAATTTATAGCAAAAAAACTTTGCAGATATTTAATAACCGATCATCCCACAAAAGAAATGATTGCTCCAATTATAAAAGCATGGGTCCAATCAGATGGACATCTACCAGAGGTCCACAAAGCTGCAATCAAAGTTGCATTTGAATATAACGATAAATATAAAAAATTTCAAAATCCAGAAAATTGGTGGCTGCAAACAATTAATATGTCAGGAGCCTCGTACTCTTATCCAATACCTGAAAAAAAAATGGATAAATTTCAATTAGGAATTCTTGTAAGTGAAAACTTAAGACAGCCTGACTGGAGATTAGAAAACATAGGCTATCATCCTTATAAAGCAAAACAGCCTAACGGATACTCTGACATTTCAACTGATTGGTTATCGACTGAGTTAATTATAAGAAGATTAATGTATGCAAAAGAAGCTTTTCATCAATATAAAATAAAAGATCAAATAGACGATACTATTCATGAAAAAATCATTAGAACAAATTTTGACAATCCTGACAAAATATTAAAGATAGTTGCAAAAGCTAAAAGTAATGAAGAAAAACATATGATTTTATTTAATCTACCGGAGGTATTAAGAGCATGAAGATATCAAGAAGAGATTTTTTAAAAGGTACAGCTACATCATTATTTTTAGCGGGATTTAATCTTCCGGCATTAGCTACAAGTTCTAGAAAGAAGAACTTAGTAGTTATTATGTTACGAGGAGGAATGGACGGGCTTTGTGCAGTTCCAGTTATTGGAGATAAAAACTTTGAAAAAAGAAGAAAAAGTATTTTAATTGAAGATACTATAAAACTTAATTCTGATTTTGCATTACATCCCAAATTAATAGGATTTAATAAGTGTTGGAATGAAAATACAGGATCAATAGTTCATGCAACAAGTATTCCATATAAACAAAGATCACATTTTGAAGGTCAAAATTTAATGGAGTCTGGTGGAAGAGTACCTTACCAAGAAAAAACAGGATGGGTTGGAAGAGCTATGAAGTTAGCAAACTTAAAAGGTGATGGACTAGCATTATCATTACCAATGCCATTATTATTAAGAGGAATTCCAAAAAATAATAATTACTTCCCAACATGGGGAAGGCTTCCAAGGAAAGATACCTTAGATCTTTTAAAATCAGTTTATGCTGATAGTTCTGAAGACGAACTTTTACAAATGATGGATTTTATTAAAAAAAGAAAAGATGAACAAATGATGGGCGGTACAGGAGGTGGAGATAGACAAAAAAATAAAAATCTTGCAAGACAAGCAGCTAAATATTTAAGAAAATCAGATGGTCCAAGAGTTGCAGTGTTTGAAGTAAATGGTTTTGATACTCATGCTGCTCAAGGAGGAGTAGATGGCACTCACACAGAATGTTTAGTTGAGATGGATGAGATTATTAATAATCTAAGAGATAATCTTCAGGAAGCTTATAAAGATACAATCATTTTAACGGTGACAGAATTTGGAAGAACCATAAAACAAAACGGTGGAAATGGAACTGAGCATGGTTATGGAACTGCAATATTTATGGCAGGAGGTCTGTTAAAGAAAAGCCAAGTTCACACTGATTGGCCAGGTTTAAAAAGAAAAGAAATGTATGAAGGAAGAGATTTAAACGCTACAATTGATGCAAGATCAGTTTATGCTTCAGCTATGTCCACTGTTTTTGATCTAGATTTTAAACGTATTCAAAAAGACGTGTTCTGGGGAGAAGATTTACAAAATCTCTCTGATAAGCTCTTCAAAGCGTGATGAAAAAATTCTTATTAGTTATTTTTATATTAACATTTTCAACTACAGCTTTTGCAAATAAGAATAAAAATACTTGGGATTATCCACTTAGAGATTATGAAGGTTGGGTAGTTAAAGGATCAGAAAAACATTACAAATTTAAATCAAATTTAAGACAAGATAAAAATGTTTTAAAAGAATTTAAGAATAATAAAAACACAGGAATTATTAGTTACTTACTATTTGAAAATGATCAAATAGTGATTGATGAGTCTGATATTCCATATTCAGTTCAAGGGGATAAAATTATTGATGGCATGCTACCATCACACTCGATGGGCAAAAGTTTAGTTTCTTATGTAACAGGACACGCAATCTGCGAAGGTTATATTGATAATATAAATGTAAAATTAAATGATTGGCCTTTAATTCAAAATACTCTTTATGAAGACTCAGTATTACTTGATCTTTTAAATATGAAAGGTGGAGATCAAAAATGGGTTGGTGATAGAAGAAATGTTGGTTCTGATAATAGGATCAAAGGAGAAAAAAAAGAAGAAAATGTAAATGTCATTGGCTTAGTTAAGGTAATGAATAAATATTTAAGAGGTACAGAAAAAAGTAAATTAATTTATAATTATAGTGCTCTGACCACAAACGTGATTATGAATTATGTTAAATTCAAAGCTGGTGATAATTGGGATAAATTATTACATAAAGTATTTAATGAACATGTTAGAGTTAAAAACAAAGTTCAATTTCAAAAATCTAGAAAATATTTAAAGTATGAAGATTTTGTTTCTGCAAGATATTCATTTTATGCAAATAGATATGATTATTTAAGAATTGCTAAAACAATGATGGAAGATTGGCATAATGATACTTGTGCAGGCAAATATTTAAAAACTATTTATGAAAACAGAATTAAAAAGAAAGACAACATAAAGCACGCCACAGATGTTGGTCTTTATACAAAATCTTACGGTGGCCAAATTCATTTCGACATTTTTGGTATCGATAAGAAAAGAAAAATTTTAGGTTTGAGTGGATTTGCAGGTCAGCAAATATTAATTGATTTAGATAATAAAAGAATAATAGTAGTTAGTTCATTGTATAGAAACTATAATTGGAAAAAAATTGTTCATTCAGTAATTAAAGGGTAAGTAAAAAATATTCATATTTTTAATTAGCTTTAATTTTCATTAAGCACTATTCTTAATGAATGGGAAAAGTTCGAAATATTCTTTTTATAATGGCTGATCAATTGAGATGGGATTATCTATCTTGCTATGGTCACCCTCATTTAAAAACTCCTCATATTGATGGTTTAGCAAAAAAAGGAGTTCAGTTTGAGTCTGCTTTTGTCCAATCACCTGTATGTGGACCCTCAAGGGCATCTTACTATACTGGAAGAACAGTTTTTAGCCACGGTTCAACTTGGAACCAAGTTCCACTTCCAATAGGAGAATTAACTATTGGAGATTATCTTCGTCAATCAGGAATAAGAACTGGAGTTGTTGGTAAAACACATATGAGACCAGATTTAGAGGGTATGAGTAGATTAGGCATTAATAAAGATACCGAAATAGGATTGATTGTTAGTGAGCCAGGTTTTGATCCTTATGAAAGAGATGATGGACTTCATCCAAATAATCAAATTAAAAATTCAAAAAAAACTTTATCTTATAATGAATGGCTAAATAAACTTGGATATGATGGACCAAATCCATGGAATGATTGGGCTAATTCTGCAGAAGGTGAAAATGGAGAAATTTTAAGCGGTTGGAGATTAAGAAATTCCAATAAAGCTGCTAGAATTCCTGAAAAACATTCTGAAACAGCTTTTATGACTAATCGTGCAATGGAATTTATAGAGGAGAGTAAAGATAAACCATGGTTTCTACATTTGTCTTATATAAAACCCCATTGGCCTTACATGGCGCCAGCCCCTTATCACAATATGTATTCAGCAAATGAATTTTATCCTGTGCATAGAAATGATGCAGAACGAAATAATGATCATCCAGTTTATAAAGCATTTATGGAAAACAGTATTTCAAAAACTTTTTCAAAAGATGAAGTTAGAAACACAGTTTTATCTGGATACATGGGTTTGATTAAACAAATTGATGATAATTTAGGAAGATTATTTAAATTTTTAGAAGATACAGGTCACATGGAGGATACCATGATTGTATTTACCTCAGATCATGGAGATTATCATGGGGATCACTGGTTAGGTGAGAAAGAATTATTTCATGAACAATCTGTAAGAGTGCCAATGATAATTTATGATCCAAGTGAACATGCAAATAAAACTAGAGGAACCAAAGAAAAAAGATTTATCGAAGCAATAGATTTACTTCCAACTTTTTTAGATGCAGTAGAAAGTTCAGTAAGCAAACATAGATTAGAAGGAAATTCTTTAATGCCTATAATTAAAGGAGATAATCCAAAGAATTGGAAAGATTTTGTTTTTAGTGAAATTGATTATTCATTTAATGAAGCTCGTAAAATTCTTAATTTAGGTGCATCTGATGCTAGAGCTTTTATGATTAGAAATAATGAATGGAAATATATTTATTATAAAGGATTTGAGCCTCAACTATTTGATTTAAAAAATGACCCAGATGAGTTTAATGATTTAGGTAGGTCAAAAGATCATTTAAAAATTAGAGAAGAGATGAAAGAATTACTTCTTAAAAGAATAATAGATAGAAAAAATAGAGTTGCAGCAACTGATGAGTTTGTAACTAAAGAAAGAGATTATACTAAAGATGATGGTATAATGATTGGTGTATGGTAGTCGCTAAGGCGTCATTAAACTTGGCAAATATAAACATATTGCAGGAAAAGCAATAATCAAAGCAAGTCTAATCACGTCTGTTATTAAAAAAGGAACAGTTCCAAACCATATAGTTTGAAGAGGAGTGTTTTGCATTACTCCTTTAATGACAAATAAATTCATTCCAACTGGAGGTGAAATTAAACCAAATTCAACCACTATTACTGCAAAAATACCAAACCAAACAGGGTCTATTCCAGCATCAACTATTACAGGATAAAAAACTGGTATTGTTAAGAATAACATTGCAAGAGAATCCATTACAGTTCCAAGCACTAAATAAATAACACAAATAACTAAAATAATTCCTAAAGGGGTAAGTTCTAAATGATTTATAAAATCAACAACTGCAAAAGGTAATTGAGTTACTGTAATTAAATAATTAAAAATACTAGCTCCAATTACAATTAAATATAAAGAGCCAACAGTTTTAATTGTTGTCCATAAAGCCTCTTTTAATAAACTTAATGTCAGCTGGCCTCTTATTAAAATGAATAATAGCACTAGCACAACTCCAACAGCTGCACTTTCTGTTGCAGTAAAGAAGCCAAGGTAAAGACCACCCATAATTATTGCAAAAATTAAAAATATTGGAAAAACTTTTGTAATTGCTGCAATTCTTTCTTTAAGTGGCATCTTATTTCCATGACCCCCATGTGATGGATAAATTATGAGATAAACTCTTATTGCAATCATATATAAAACCACAGCTATCAATCCTGGTATTAGTGCTGCAAAGAAAAGTTCTTGAACAGATTGTTCAGTTAAATATGCATAAATTACTAAAATGACACTTGGTGGAATAATAATTCCAAGAGTTCCACCTGATGCAATTGAACCACTTATCAAAGCATCGCTGTAACCATGTCTTTTCATTTCTGGTCCTGCCATTTGTGACATCGTGGCCGCTGTTGCAATAGAAGAACCACATATCATTCCAAATCCAGCACACGCACCAACAGTAGACATTGCTAATCCACCTTTATAATGACCAACCACTGCGTAAGCTGCATCGTATAAATTCCTTGATAAATTAGCACTGTTAGCAAGATTTCCCATCAGAACGAAAAGAGGAAGTACTGATAATGTATATTTTGAAACTGCATCAAAGGGAGCGGTACCCAATACAAAAATTGCAGGATCAAAACCAGAAATTAGCGCAAAACCAGTAAATCCAACCAGCAACATTGCAATTCCAATTGGAATATTTAATACCATTAGTATTAAAACTGCCGCAAAAGCTATTCCACCATTAATAATTGGATCCATGTCCATTAAATATCTCCAAGTTTAGTGTTTGTTTCAGTTAAAGCTTTTATAAACCAAACAATAATTGCAAGTACACTTAACCACATTCCTAATGATGAGATAAAATAAAATGGATAAAAGTATAACTCTAAGTCGAGTGTAACTCTTTCATTTCCCATAAA